>JASHON010000105.1 GCA_030041095.1 Terriglobia bacterium | reverse complement strand
GCCATCGGACGACCCAAACCGGTGTCGATTGGGGTTGACACGTTTGGGACCGGCGATGAAGCCGGCGCTGCGGAATTTGTCCGAGGATTCGATTTTCGGCCGCAGGCAATCATCGAGCGGCTGAGCCTTTTGCGGCCAATCTACCGGCAAACCACGAACTATGGTCATTTCGGGAAACCTGAACTGCCTTGGGAGAGCTGAGAACACGCCGTTTCTTCCCGCAGATGGTCCTCGCCCGAGGACCGATGGCGGGAATTAGAAGGTAGGATCGTCGGTGGGAGTTTCAGTGGCAGGATTGGCTTCAACGGCGCGGTCTAGCTTGGCAATCCGAATGGCGCGGACTTCCCAAGCCGTGAACTTCACCGTGGCGCTGTTCTTTCTGCTCTTGCCGGTGACTGGTTTCTCGACTTCGCGCGAGCGCAGGTAGCCGGTGATGTGAACATGCGCGCCCTTCCGAAGGCTGGCCGCGAATTCAGCGAGTTGCTTGCCGAAGCAGGTGACGCGATGCCAATCAGTATGGGATTGCCACTCGCCCTGGGCGTCTTTCCAGGACCGCTTGGTGGCCAACACCTCGCCTTCTTCGCATCACCCTTGTCTACACCCATTGCACACCTCCGCCTTGCTCCAATGTGCTTACTGCGCACGCGATATCCAACCAATCCCAAATTATCGGACTGGTTCAATAGCGAGGGAAGATGGGTTCACCGGACGGATACGAAGTCTATCACTACTGGTGATAATGGCGGGAAGGATTCAGCGGGTAACTGACCGAGTTTATGGCAAGATTGATTTTGACGACCCACAGAGGATCAATTTTGCTGCGGGCCAAGACCTCGAGTAACAGCAATGCGGTCAGAAGCTATCTCAAGACTCTGTACATCCAGCCGAGAGCCATGGTGGCTGCCGAATGCAGACAGCGCCAGAGGAGAGCCAGTGGCGCGATACGGTCGGTTGTTCACCGAGGCCCTGTGGGAGAAAAGCCGTCCCTTGTTTACCAAGCGACCGCCACCACTTCGTGGCGGTAAGCCCCCAGAGGAGGGCCGCAAGGTGCTGGAAGGCATCTTTCGGAGCGGCCAACTTCGCCTTCAGATACTTCAATTCGGGTGCAGTAGGGTTCTTCCCGGCCGGCAGGTTCAGGAACCAATCCCCGGCCCCGCCAAACCCCGGACTAGAGAAGCGTTAGAACGCAGACTTCATACCCGTCCAGGACCACGCTGTCGCTGCTCACGAGGTTCGAAGCAGGGGGATGGAAATTCGTTTCCTGATCTACGTAAACTGCTTTGGCGCCGTCGATGTGGTTGATCGTCACCTCAAACGGACTATTGCGCTTGTTGACAAGCAGAACCTTGCGCGTGCCGGTCGGAGTGATGTATGCCTGCGCTGCAACGAAGGGAAGACTGGACGCCGTGGCCACCTGCTTATCGCCGGGCCCAGCATTTTCAATCAGCAACTTCAGTGCCCAGTAGCGGGCGTTCGGCTGGCCTGTCCTCCAGTCCATCATGGTAACGCTAGGGTAGTAGTAATTGGGGAAGCCGAGGCCAGAAGACATCCCCGCCGCGTTGATACCTAGATGTGAGAGCTCGAGGTACAGATACGCAAACTCCGCCGCCGACAAGTTCCAGTACGAATCAGGGATGGGCTTCGCAACATGGCCGGGCTCGCCTTGAGCCATATCGTCCGCGGAGATTATCCCGAGCTCGTCGCAATCAGTCCTGGTTTCCGGGGACAGGTGCTGCCCAATCGCCTGTATGTATTTTACTACCGCGAGAAAACGGTCGACGTCGTCAAACACTGTGAACTGTTGGACGTACGGATTCTCATCCGAGGCCGGTGTGGCGTAAAAGTGGTATGAGATCATATCGAGCGGAATGCCAGGCGCGTGGTTTTTGTGATTCAGGAAGTAGTAGAAAAAATCAGGCAGCACTCTCTGGAGCCACGGGCCGTCCTCCTCTGCAAGCGCGAGCCCGACGAAGTTCGTGTTCGGATCCACGCGTTGGATCGCCTGGACAACTGCATCATAGAGCCGCGTATACGTTTCCGGGCTCATTCGATGTTCGGCTTCAACTTCGTTCAAAACTTCCCAGTAGGGGATTCTAAAGTGATAGCCTGATTCGTGCCAATGGCCGTATTCGTCTTTGAAACCACCTTTGGTGTACCAACTCGCCAGCCGGGCGAAGTAACCCGCGACTTCTTTCATAGTTGGGTCGCGTAATTCTGTGCCCTGCTCGTAACCAGGGTCAAGTTGGCTTGGATCAGCAGGGTAGGGCACTGGCTTCGGTGTTTTGAACATCCATTCTGGAATGGTTGCTAGATTCATGATGACTTTGTGCCCTTGTGTGGCTTTTAGGAAATCCACCACAATGGCATCCATATACTTAAAATCCCAATAGGTTTTTCCATCATGTGGCGGCTTAAGTTCGGCGACAGCAATCTTGGGGAACGGGTACCAAGCCTGATAACGGACAAAGTCTGCTCCAAGGTTGTGAATGTCACGGTACACTTGGTCGTGAATTGGGGAATTCGGGAGCATGAGTGGGCTTCCAACAATCTGATACGTTGGAACCGTTTTTGTGATCCGAACCACTTTGTTCCAATTGATGACGACCGTTGCGTGCCAGTTTTGGGCGAGGTCCACTGCCCCGAATAAGCAAATGGACAAGACAAGCGGGATTAGCATAAACCGAATCGGTCTGATCATTTGTTAATCCTCCGGAGCAAGCTTCCGCAATGCGGCCCAATTACGCGTTCTGCCTAAGCCCTCGTTTTCCAGAATTCCGGCTAACTTAGGGTCGCTTCCCAGGCTGACTGGGCCGGTATACTTACCTGTTGGGCGATCCTTTTCCTGCAATCTGTGCTAGTGTGGCTTCCCATCACAAGGGCTCATCGAGGTGAGAAATGGAAATCAAGTCCTATTTGTAACCGAGCCCCGGACCTCTGCCTTCTCACGAATTTTTGGCTGGCTGTCATCGCGTGCAATCCAGCGATAAGCCTTGAGCGAATTCTTCCAGAACAACTCTTCTGCCGCGGCCTTCCCCTTGGCGGCGACGTATTCGCGCACAACACTTAGCACCTGTTCGTACGTTCCCCACCGCTCGCTGTTGGGCCAGTCGCTGCCGTATAATAGCCTGCCCTCGCCGAATATTTCCCACAGTTCGTCGAGCCTTGTCCTGTAAAAACTGCAGGCAAGCGGAACTTCACCACCAACCTGGCGAAGCACTTCTGAAACCTTGACGTAGACTTGTGGCCTTTTCCCCAGTTCCCGAAGGCTGGCCCAAAGCAGATTGCGAACGAGGTGTGCATCAGGAGTCTCAAGCTGTGGCAAATGATCGATTACCACTCGCAGCTTCGGAATCAAATCCGTGAGGCGCACCACGTCGGCGATAAGCGATGGGTTGGGCTGAGCAGTGTCGATCACTAAATCTGCGTCCGCAAGGACCTGGAGATCAGCCAAAAACTCCTTTCCCGACAGTTTCTCCCCGAGATCCCTGCCCCACAGATTCCCGTATCTAATCCCCAAAAACAGCGGATCTTGCCGAAACGCTTCTAATTGCTTCCGGAAACCCGGCTTTCCCGGCTCCAAGTTTCCTACAAATCCGACAATGCCCGAGTTCCCCTTCGCCACGTCTAGGACCCACTGGTTGTCCTCCAACCAAGGGCTGCACTCAACGGCGATCGCACCTACTACGCCGAATCTCCTTGTGAGTTTGGCATATCGCTCCGGCAGTGCAGGCTGGTACAGGACAGGCTCGTTTTGGGATGGCCAAGGTACCCCCTGCGGGCGACTGGGATCATATAAATGAATGTGGGTATCGATGATCGGTACGCATGGTTGACTCACGTCCGAATCCATGCTGCCATTTTCTCCTGCGTGTAGGTGCTCGACTAATCTCGAGCGACTTTAATCAAACTTGAGCGAATGATTTCAAGGGTCGCCAGAATGTCGGCTTCCGTGTGACTTGCGCTGATGTGATTGCGCTTTAGCGGGAAGGGATTGACCATGATTCCTCTTGCAATTAACTCCCGCCGGAAAGCCTTGTCGACTTCCGAGTTGTTGCGGAGTAGGTCTGCATAGCTATTAACGGGCGGTTCCATGAAGTAAATCACGAATACCGAACCGAATCCGGTAACAAATGCCTTGGCCCCCAGTTGTGCGATAATCGCGCTGAGAGCGTTGCGCATCTCCTCTCCGAGGTGGAAGATGTGTTCGTGAACCTCGCCGCTTTCGAGCTGATCGATTGTTGCTAGTGAAGCTGCGGCGCTCATCGGGTTGCCATTATATGTTCCGGCAAAAATCACGTCGCCGCCAGCGGTACTGAATCGCTCCATCAACTCTCTCTTGCCACAAAGTGCGGCGCAGGGGAACCCGTTCGCCATGCTCTTTCCCAGGGTGGTCAAATCCGGGGTGACGCCGCACACCGCCTGGTAACCACCCAGAGCGTGCCTGAACCCAGTAATGACTTCGTCAAAAATAAGAATGACTTTCCGTTCGCTAGCGATATGCCGCAAGCCTTCTAAGAAGCTTTTGTGGGGAAGTACGCAGCCAATGTTGTGCGCGATGGGTTCCACAATGATGGCGGCCAGATTCTCCCCTTCTTTCTCCACGAGACGCTCGACTTCCGCCAAGTCATTAAACTCAGCCACTAATGTTTGATTGACCGCTTGCGGGAGCATTCCCGCGGAGCACGGGTCGAGCTTGCCAACGCGATCGGCCGAACTAATGACGTTCATGCAAAGGTAATCGTGCGACCCGTGAAAACAACCCTGAAACTTCAGGAGCCTATTTTTGCCGGTAACCGCTCGTGCCAGTCGGACCGCGTTGTAAGTGGCTTCGGTCCCCGTGTTGCAAAGATGTACCATCTCGGCCGACGGAACATTCTCAGTGATCTTCCGTGCCAGTTCTAACTCCAGCTCGCTTGATCCGATTCCTACCAGATCAAGCTTCGAAATCACCTCGACCACTGCCTGATTGACCGCGGGGTGGCAGTGGCCCAGAATGGTCGGCCCAAACGCTGCATGATAGTCGATGTATCTGTTGCCGTCCGCATCGAAAATATACGCGCCGCTCGCCCGCGAGATCACTAGGGGTGGAGTGAGCGCTCGCGTGAAGGAATTGATACCGCCAGGTGTATGAGCACGGCCCTGGAGGAATATCTCTTCTGATCGCCCCGTGCGGCGATCCGCAAGAACTTCCCTGGCAGGAAGATTCGGCGTCATCGTCATCGTTCCCGTCCCTCAGATTCCCGCAACCCTAAGATTTCTCCCCCCGCCTTGAGCTGTTAGGTCACGAATCTTCATCTCGTTTAGCTCCCACCCAAATCCCGGCGCGTTCGGCAATTCTACATAGCCGCCGACAGCCAACGGCTCTCCTAAGAACAATTCCCAGAAAAGCGTGTCGTCGTCCAGAACCCCGCCCCCTGAGGAAGGGGGAAAGTATTCCGCGAGGGGAGAGCATAGGTTCGCGATCACCATATGGTAATTGTGGAGCTGTCCGGCGTGAGGGATGACTTTTAGATTATTCGACGCTGCCAGCGCCCAGATCTTACGGGCTTCCGTCATGCCACCCACCCGATTGATGTCTGGCTGCAAAATGTCCACAGCCTCCTTCGAGATAAGCTCACGAAAGCCGTATCGGGTAAATTCGTGCTCCCCTCCACTGATCGGTGTCCTCACAGACCTCCGGATTCGCGCATACCCGTCAACGTCGTCGGGGATAATTGGCTCTTCAACCCACCCGAGGTTTGTGCCAGCGTCTTCCAACATCCGGATCATGCGAATAGCGTAGTCCACATCCCATCCCATATAGGCGTCAGCGGCGAGTTCAACATCCGGACCGATTACTGAACGAACCGTTGTCACGAGCTCCAGATTCTTCCGCATTCCCGCTCTGCCGTCGCGTGGCCCGTACCCAAACCTCTGCTTCATCACTGTAAAGCCTTGTTTGAGATAAAACTCAGCTTGGCTGGCAAGCGCATTGAGATCGTGGTTGGCGTAAAGTCGGCTCGCGTAAACCTTGATCTGATCTCTTGTCCGCCCCCCCAGCAGGTTGTAGACCGGCTGGTTGGTGACCTTCCCCATGATGTCCCAGAGGGCGATGTCGATGCCACTGATCGCCTCGAGCGCGACGCCTTTTCGACCGTAATTCAGAGTGCTGCGGAACATCTTCTCCCACAAAGACTCGACGTCAAAGGGGCTTTCGCCTACGACAATCCCCTTTAAATGATGCTCAATGATGTAGGCCGCTGAACCGTTCCCGACGCCGACACTCCCGAGTCCGTATACCCCCTCATCGGTCTCCACTTTGACAATGACGGCATAGATTGGACCACCGCGCAGACCGACCGCGTTGCTGGGGAGGAGCGTCTTGTGGTCAGGGAAAATACCAAGAGGGGAGGAGAGAAATTCCCCCTCCGCGCAACTGATCAAACTGGAAGGGTCTCCGACAAGGATCGTCTTAACGTCCGAGATTTTCATCAGGAATGGCCTTCGTGTACCTCGGCTAGCTCTCAGGGTGAAGCTTGCTCCCCGCTTTCTGGTTGGGACTTGGCCCCTTTTTGCACGAGTCGGTATCCTCGGTGGAACGTCCGCAGGTGCTCACGCACGGCGCTCCGCGCCTTACGACGGTCCCTCGCCTTCAACGCCTCCAGGATTTTTAAGTGCTGGGAGAGGGTTATGTCGCGATCACCGGGAAACTGCGCGCTCTTCGCAATTAGTTCCTGCAATAGTCCGCGGATCGTCTGCAACAACTGGGCAAGAACTCGGCTCTGTGAGCACGTCGCGATCCCCAAGTGAAATTCTAGGTCCAACCGCAGAAATTCGTCTCCCCCGCTCTCAGTAGTCTCCGCCATTCTCCGGAGAATGCCCTCGAGCACCCTGAAGTCCTCATCCGTGGCCCGTTGGGCACAGAGGGAGGCCAATTCGCTCTCTAAGGCCATTCTGGCGTCCGTCAAATCGCGTACCTCGCGCTCCGTATTGAGCACACCTTGGGCTAAAACATGATTCAGGACCTTTGAGGGACCGGCGGACACATAGGTACCCTCGCCCGTCCTCATATTGACCAGCCCGACAAAGGCGAGCGACTTCAACGCTTCACGCACGGTGGAGCGGCTGACCCGCAAGATGCCACCCAGTTCTGCCTCGGACGGAAGCTTTTCTCCAGGTTTCAGCTTGCCGCCCGTAATCATATCCGCAATAGTTGTTGCCACTTGCTCGCTAAGGGCAAGCCGGACCAGCGGCTTCAAGGGCTCGAAGGCCGCCCTGCTTGGCGTTTTCTCGTTTCGAGAAGCCATGCTTTGTTCTTCCATGTCGGAAGGTCCTGCCAGTCGCAAGTTTTACGAAGTTCGGCGAAGTTGTCAAGGAATTTATTTCCAGGCTGCCTGACAACCTGCTGTCTGACTTTTAACTTGACAGGCATCCTTTCTATGAATATACTGGCGTGCGTTCCCGTTGGCTGTCGGCTCCGGAAGGAGGCAAATAATAGCAATGAGGAGGAGATCATGTTCGTGAGAAAAGCTATATACACGTCTCTCGCTGCGATGATGCTGGTGGGCCCCGCGCTCTACGGCCAACAGACGGGTACGGGCACAATCACGGGAGTCGTGACCGATCCTTCGGGGGGTCTTATTCCCCGTGTTACCGTCGTAGCGCACGACGTCCAAACAGGTGTGAAAACGTCTACTGAAACCCGTTCGAACGGTATCTATACCATCCCGTTTCTCCGGACGGGACAGTATGAGCTTACAGCGGAAGCACACGGATTCCGGACATATGTGAGACCCGGAATCACGTTGTCGGTGGACACCACAGTCACGATCGATATTCGCCTAGCTTTGGGCACTGCCACCCAAAAAGTGGTAGTCAGAGCTGGCGCCCCGTTGCTTCAAGCGTCGACATCCGACCTGGGGATGGTCATGGACAATCTAGCTTACACTAATCTTCCCCTCCCGGTTTCCGGCGCACGTATGGATCCAACAGCGTTCATGCTCTTGGCGCCTGGGGTTACCGGAAGTACTTATGAAGCCCAAGTAAACGGTGGCCAGAGCTTTACTGATGAGATATGGATGGGGGGTGTTCCAGCAGGGCTTGGGGAACTCCAGGCAAGCACACGCCCTGCCTTGTTCGGCTCATCTGTCGATGCCATTCAGGAATTCAAGATGACTACCAACAATTACACTGCGGACATGGGTCGGGCTGGCGGGATCCTGGATCTCGAATACAAGTCTGGGACTAATCAGTTGCACGGAGATGCTTATGAATTTCTCCGGAATGAGGCGTTTGACGCCCGCGGGTTTTTCGCACCGAGAACGCCTCGAGACCGCGAGGATGAATTTGGTTTCAGCCTGGGGGGGCCGGTTTACGTTCCCGGGGTATATAACGGGCATGACCGAACATTCTTTTTCTTTAATTATGATGGGTACCGCGACTGGCCTGGCTCATCTGGTTTTCGAGTGACGTTGCCTACCGCAGCAGAACGTGCAGGGGATTTCTCCGGGATTTCGAATGTATACGATCCTACAACCATCGCCACGCTTCCTGATGGCACTCTGACAAAAACTGAGTTCCCAAACGATACAATCCCTGCTGATCGTATCAGCCCGATTTCCGCAAAATTTCTCACTTACTTGCCGATGCCTGACTCCGCTGGCCTCGTCAACAATTACATAGGCCAACTTCCTGGCATCCCGGAAACCTCGGAAGACTCGTATACGATGAGAGTAGACCATACCTTTTCCACGAAGCAAAACCTGACGTTCACGTGGGGGTTTGGACCTCAGACAAGCCCCCTGGCATCTGGAAATCCAAACGGAATCTTAGGACCACTTGGCGCATACAGAAGCTACGGAGGGTATGAGCACGTTATACGCCTTTCGGACACTTATTCCATTGCCCCTAATCTTGTGAACCGCATCAGCATCGGATATAACCGCGATGCTACGTTATTCAAGGATCCTGACCAAGGCACGCAATGGCCAACTCTATTGGGGCTCAAAGGGTTAATACCCGATAACACCATGCCGGACATCGAGTTCGAAAATGGTGGATTTGCGTCGTGGCACCCAAACGCATACACCGGGAGCGCGTTGAACGATACTTACAACGAAGATCTCGAAGACATGTTGAATTGGTTTCACGGCAAGCACAATTTCAAATTTGGCGTCGATATTAGGCATTCGAATTACGTGCTCAACGTATCATCTCTCCCGGGACAGTTCTTTTTCAGCTCCACCGAAACGGGCATACCGAGTCTACCTGATTCTGGAAATTCCTTTGCAAGCTTCATGATAGGTGCTACTGATGAGGACCTCCAGGTTATACAGGCTGCCGGTACCACTAGTGATGAGTGGACGTATATGGCGTATTACGCCCAGGATGACTATAAGGTCACGCCCAAGCTAACTCTGAACCTCGGCCTACGCTATGAAATCCCATTTCCAGCGACTGAAGCACATAACAAACAATCGGGATTCGACCCCACTCTTCCAAACCCCGGGGCTGGCAACTTACCGGGGGCGATGATTTTTGCGGGCAGCGGGCCAGATAGTTGCGACTGTAGCAGGCTTACCAACACGGCGTTTACGGAATTCGGGCCGCGATTTGGTCTGGCCTACGCCCTAAATACCAAGACTGTGCTTCGCGGGGGTTATGGAATTTTCTATACTCCGGGCGGTAATATCGGCGGTAATGATATAGGTGGGCAGCCATTCGGGTGGGAAGGTGTTCCGATCCTGGTCTCCCCGAATGCAGGAATCACCCCAGCTTACTATTGGGACAATCCCTTTCCGCTCCCTGCTGGTTTCGAACTCCCGCCGAACTTCACACCGACCGTTGAGAATGGAGGCTACATATATTGGTATATCAAGAACGAGGGTGAAGCGCCCGACATGCAGAATTGGAATATTGATCTGCAAAGGCAGATTACCCCGAATCTCATGGTTTCGGCGGCGTATGTTGGAAGCAAAGGAACACGGCTGCCGACGAGCTTGTTTAATCCGAATCAGGTGAATTCTAAGTATCTTTCCTTAGGAAACTTACTTGGGGACGATATCAATTCGCCGCAAGCTCAGGCAGCGATTGCTAGCGGGGAGATTCCGCTGGCTCCTTATGCAGGTTTTCAAGGCACCGTTGCTGACAGCTTGCTGCCCTACCCCCAATACATTGGGGGTGGGGTAGTTCCCATTAATGATATGGAGGGGAACTCTTCGTACAATGCGTTCCAACTGGAGGTGCAGAAGAGATTCTCTTATGGGCTCACTCTCCAGCTATCTTACACAGGTGCAAAGAATCTCAGCGATTCCGGTGCAGCGGGTGCTATTGCGGGTGGCGGCGCTGGAAGTCGGGATAGCTATGATCGAAGCATTCAAAAGGGCTTGGCTCCGACTGATATTCCCGAAGATTTAGAGTTCAGCTACGTTTACCGATTGCCCTTTGGACCGCAGCAGAGATTCCTTAGGAAGGGAGGTGCATTCGGTAAGCTGGTGGGGGGCTGGCAAATAAGCGGTATACAGACCTATTACTCAGGCCTGCCGATGAGTATGGTGGTGAATGACACATTGGACATTTTCAACGACTATAACGCACCCAACATCGTCCGAGGGGTCTCCCCCAGGAGTAACATTCCTCTAAGTAGCTTCAACGTCTTCGCGGGACAGAGTTACGTTAATCTGAATGCATTCAGTCAACCCGCCCCGTTTACAATCGGGAATGCGCCTGTGACGATGGGCAATCTCCGGACACCTTTCTACTACAACGAAGATATCGGGATTGCCAAGAGAACGGCCATAGGTGAGCGATTCAACATCGAATTCCGAGCCGATGCCTTTAATCCCTTCAACCGAGTCGTGTACGCCGTTCCCCAGTCGGACAATTTCAGCTCCCCGAGCACCGTGGGGGTAATAGGCAGCCAAGATAACTCACCACGGTCTCTCCAGCTTTCGTTAAGGATCAGTTTCTGACGTCTAAGAAATATTGCGGGCGACATACCGGAGATTTCGGACACAGACTCGGCAACTTTCGACAACCCGTTATCTGGACCACCCGAGTCTAACGAAAGAGTTGTAGGTGCTGGAAGCGGCAAGATTCACATATTCAGTGTGAGGAGAGATAAATTTCTCGCGCAGTTTCTGGCGGCAAAGGCATGATTGCCGGCTGACACTTGCGCAATCGCTAGCTGCTGCGCAGAGCACGAGCATAACGATGACTGTGTGAGGAAATCATCTTAGCTCCTGTGTTTTGCCTTCTTCCGCAAGCAGAGCTCTGGAATTTTGTTGAGGATGCAGATGACTACCTCAAAAGGTAACGCGAGAAAGAAACTTAGCCGCCGGGGATTCCTGGAAGGAGTAGTTGTCGGTAGCGGTCTGATCGCCGCGACGCCACAAGTCACGCCTAGCGAAGGCCGACCCCGATCAGGGCCTGCGGTCACAAGCTCCGAGAGGATGGGGCGGGGTGACGGCAGGGTGACCGCAGCACGAGACGAGAATACATCTGAAATTTCCCTGTCCAATGAGCTGATTCGAGTCTGCTTTCATCCTGGCAGGCCCAAGTATGGCGTATTTCCAAAAGGATACGTTGGGTACTCACTGCAATTGCGGGACGGGGACCAGTGGGTGACGATGGCCGAAGCCCCGTTTATTAGCGGATATGGTTATCGGGCTGTTCATTCTGGGCGAGACTTCCTAGCCTACGTCATCCCCCAAGAGGCGCGTGTCCAGGAGACGGAGGACAAGGGAGTGATTACGTTCTCCGCCAGTCAAGTTGATACGGAGCAAGTGGGTTGGCATTTCACGTTCACCTATAGCATTAGGCCGCGGGAAGCGACGGTGCAAGTAAAGTACGGAATATCTGTTGACCAGCGACGCGAGCTTTGGCTCTTTTGGGGACCTCGCCTATATGCAGGGGAAGGAACGTTTGGGGCCGCCAAGGACGAAGCCCTCTTTGCCGGCCTGGAATACCTGGGACGTGCCGAACGGTCGAGCGATATTTGGGCTTTCGCTCCCGATAGCAAGATCAACTTCGTTCCCGATCCTGCCAAGGTCACGATTCCATTGATGGCAGTACTGCACCAGCAACGGATGGTCGGGCTGATTTGGGATCCGACACAAAAATGGAACGGGCGAGACACGGGTCCAAGCGCGTTGTTTGCTTCGCCCAATTGGATCGAGGGCAAGCAGAACCATCTGCTAGGTATTTTCCTGCCGAGCATCCCACAATACGTTTCAGAGAACGGCTTACGTGCTCACACACCGGCGGTAATCAATGCCGGGGAGGAAATCGCGCTAGAGTGCCAGATGTTCGCTTCAAAGGCGTTGCACGCAGCCGATGCGGTGGATGTTTACCTTAGCGCCCGAGGTGGACTGCCTATTTCGTCGCCCCCTATGGCAGCCGACGCAGCGCTCGAAATGCTCGTCCGCAGTCTCTGTACTAACGCTTGGGATAGTGAGGCGAAGGGCTGGAAGCGTTTTATAACAAGCCTCTTGCCTCAGAGCCAGATCACAGAGCCAGACCACGAGACCCTTATGAGCCTCGTGGCTGCTACTCCTCTGCTTAGAGACCGCGGCTTGGCTTATCGCGCACAGACTGTGATTAAGGAGGCTCTTCGCGCCGCAAGCAAGCATACTAAGAATCCTCCCTCGCTGAAATGGGCCTTGCGCAGCGGGGGAATTGCTAACGTCCTAAAGTCAGAGCACGCCGCTGCGACTCGGCGTATCAGCGAACAACAAGCGGACGGCTCGTGGACTTACCCGAGCGGGAGAGCAGAGGAACAAGGCTTGGTTGGTCTTAACGCATGTCCGCTTCCGGGACTCCTAGCCAAACCAAACAGCCGCGACGAAGGACTTACAGCGGGCGGCGTTGTCCCTCTGCTAGAGTACGTGCTAGTAAGTGGAGATCAAGATGCGCTCCAAGCCGCAATGCGCGGCATAGCCAACCTTGATCAATATTCTATTCCATTTGGCTTTGAGAGAGAGGGAGGCTACGAGTGCCCGCATTGCCCATGCCTCAATGGCGGGTACTTAGCTCTGCGCTCTTATCTTCTAGCATTCCAGACCACAGGTGAGAGGCGATACCTCACGCAGGCCGTGTATTGGGCCAAAGCCTGCCTGCCCTTCATCTATCTTTGGTCGTTGCCACCTCGGCAGGTGGAACAAGGTGAGATCGAAACCAACACATACGTGCGTGGCGAGCAGCTTTACCGAGCCACCCGACGGAACCCGATGCTCTACGGGTCATTGTACGGTTACGGGTCGAGTGAGTTCGTATTCTCATGGTACGGCGTCCTGGTGGAGTGGATAGGACTGGTTTATGCTAGGCACCTCATGGCCTTGGCTGAGCACGATAACACTCTTGCATGGAAACAGATTGCCGCAGGTATTGTCGGGAGCGCACTGTGGACGGCGTACGACCAACTCCCATATAGCGGCTACTACCCCGATGGTTTCAACCTGATGTCATGGACTCCAAGTGGACCTGGAATTACGCCCAGCGACCTTCTCCGGGCGCTCCTCCCTGTTCATTACCGAGTTAAGGAAGAGCCTTCAACTGTGAGTGTTGAGGGGATGTCTGGCGATCGGCGCTATCTGACGAGTACCGCACTCATTGCCAATGCGAGGACGACAGGTAATGCCGAGATTAGCTTTTCCCTGAATGACGCTGGCTGGAGCCATTGCCGGGCCATTTTGACAGGGGTCTGCGGGGAGCCGGTAGTCACTGCAGACAACAAGGTTTTGCCAAACGCTGGAGATCTGGAGGAGATAGACGAGTGTTGGTCGAAGGCTGAGCAAGGACAACTGCTCATCAAGGTGAGGCAGACGGAACACGCCCGCCAGATCGTGGTACGCGCGCCCTGTCTCGTTTGACATCTATTGCGGCTCCTGTGCTCAACTCCAGCTTTGGTATGTCGCAGGAGGGAGGTCGACCTGCCACGCATAAAAAGCTCGGCTGAAAAAAAAGATTAAAGGGAATAGGTAGCTGGTACTTCGGCCAAATGGCTTGGTCTCGACGGGACTCGACCAGAAATGTTCTGAAAAAGGCTGCTGCTAGAGTCATGAAAAAAGCACGCACACCCAGGCGCAGGGGCTCTTCACTCCCCTTGAGGAGAACCCGAGGTCACGGCGACGGAGCCCGTGCCTCGTCTGACGATCGCAAGGTCCCAAGCTTTACCTCGGATCGTCACAACAGACGTGAGTTCTTATGCCAATTGCCGTTAGCAGCGTTATCTACAGCCTACGTTGCAGGCGGGCGACAGGCCTTGAGCCCTCGGCAACAAAAAAGGAAGCTGTCGAACGGGTACTTCGATGTGCGTTTTGACGGAGAGCGTATCACCTCGCTACGAGCTGACGGCAACGGCAGAGGGAAATATGGTGCTGAAACAATTGCCAGCGGTGGCGTTATAGCGGGATCTATTTCGGCCCACCTGGACAAAGAGAGGCTGATCCTTGAAACCCGAAAAGGTGAGTTCAGCTGGGACTTGCCATTCGACAGGAAGGGCTACTATGACGCGGAGACCCACCTTAATTATCCCTCCCCATACAGTACCAAGGGTGTCTATCCGCTCGCGTTGCCCTTTCGAAAGTTCGTTACCAGCGCCGGCCAGGTAGTTTTCATAGAGAGTTTTAAGAGGTTGCCGTTAGGGCCTTACTTTCTCAACTTTGTTATCGCTCGTGGGAGTCAAATGTTATTTTGTGGCGACCGTCAGCAGAATTTCGATCTAAAGGTGTGTTGGCCTGAGCAACGAGTCGTCGACTACAAGATCGCGGAAGATCGCTTGACATTTCTGACGAAGACCGTAGGGAAACCCGTGATTATCGAAGTCCTCCCTCGCGGCCTCGAAGATGTGCCTAGCAATCTTCTAATTCATCCGAAGGTAACTTTCGATCCGGACCCGGAGATCACTTATCTACCGACCGGCAAAAGCTTGCCGGCCAGTGATCTTATGACTGACCTAATGCGTTTCGGGATTCACTGGTCACCCAAAGTGGTTGTCACTGGAGATTGGGGATTATCCGCCGCCGAAATGCACCGAATCAATGATCCGCGATCATGGCACTTGCAGCGGCTCCGATCAGAGTTGCTGAATTACATGGGATTCATTGGATATGACCGGTTTGAACATTTTGGCTGCATGTTTGCCTGGGGCAGGTTCCCTGATTACGGGGCCGGTGGATTGTTGAATCTTCCTCCCTTCAATGCGCCATATGACATGCGCACACTTCACTTGAATGGTCAATGGATTCAAACGATCACCTCCTTCGTGTTGGCAACGCGAGATACTTCATTTCTTCGTGCACGAAGAGCCAGGTGGGTTGCTACAGATGGAAATGAACCTCAGCCCATCTGCGGGCGAAAGAGTTGGGTTCAAGATTATGTGCTCGCAGCCGGTGACGTCCGTTTAGACGGTCGGCTTCCCAGGGAAGTTCACACGCTCGGACAGACCTTTGTAGCGACGGCTGCCTTTAGTGAGATTAGGGTCCGCCTCGGAACTGATGGCAAGGAAGTTGCGCGGGGAGTCATCTCGCTGCGTTCGGAGCCAAGCGGGACGCTATTGGAACAGAAAGACTTCACACTCGAACCAGGGCACCGAAGCCAGTCCGTGATACTTCGTCTCAGTAAACAGCGGACTGCTGGAAAGTACTTTGTCGAGATTTCCGACTCGGACAGCGGCAGGCGATATTTCGGCCCTGGGATTTACTGGTGGACAGACCCCGAGACGAAATACCTTGGTGGGGAAGCGACCAGTGGACCCTTTCAAGGCACGATTCACGATAGGCTGAAGTTGCTTTTTCAGTACATCCAAAAGTACTGCGGAGCGGCAGAGGGAAATCTGGCCCAATACATCAATAACCGAGAATACAACGTTCCGAATTACAAGTCGGGGCTTTCAAACCTCTGTACAGAGAACTCCTACTGGGAATTGCCAGGCGGTGGCTACGACGCTTTCGAGGGACTCTGGTACAACGCAGCGTGCAACGCCTTAGCGGAACTCGCCGAATTTGAGGACGATGCTGATTCAGCGGCACGATATCGTCTGCTATTCCGAAAGGCAAACGAGGCATACAACAAGAAGTACTGGCACTCGGTTACCGAAAACGGAAAGGAGATTTCCCGCTATCACGCTTGCGAAGACTGGGACGGCAAGACGCACGACTACGGATTTACCTATTACAACCTCGAAGCTGCATTCCGCGGAATACCTTCGCTTCAGCAGGTGCGATCTGTCTTGTGGTGGCTGGACCGAGGATACTGGAGCCGAGACGGAGGTGCTCCTCCAGGTTTTGCTCGACCTTGGAAAGAGAACATGTACTCGATTTGGGAAGTTGCTCCCCCTTTTAACTCGATTGGAAACACGACTTGGCTTAATGTGACGGGGACTCTTCCATATCTTGAGGTGGTCGCAAATGGAGGAAGCCGCTGCTTCATTGGCGGTCGCGATCTCGTGGTGCGGAGTAACTATCTTTCCGTCGATAACATGCACGAACGAAATAAACGCATTTTGGCGCGGTTTGCCAACCCAGACCGTCTTACTGGTGGCCGTACTTTTAACGATCCTGGGGGACGAGGGCGCTGGTTCTTCGGGGAGCCCTTCGTTGACATTGCGGATTTCGAAGCCTTTCACGAAATTTTTCCGCAAGAAGGAGTTCTGCCAGCATCCGAGCCATTGGCATATTTAGGAATGGAGTACGCCGCGAAGGGATTATGGTTGCGGCCTCGCGTTCCATCAGAACTGAATCTGATGAAATTCGAGGGTATTGGCTATGCGGAGGCGGTTTTCGACTTTCAAGTACAGGCCGAACGAAAGCGAGTGCCGCTGTCTGCCTCAGAGGATGAAAACCAATTATCCGCGACCTTCGTCCCCCATTCGAGATTCAACAAGGTAGGCGTTTTGACAGCGGTGCGCCCACCCGGGGTACACCAAGGTTGCCAAATCAGCCTAACGTTGGAGCACTGGACGCCTACGGGATGGGCCGAGGTTGACAGAACATGGTTCAGCGACGTAGCGGATCGGAAGTGGGTGTGGTTAGCGACGGAGCGCTGGCTTGAGCCAAGTGAGAGATATCGGCTCACGGTCCACGATTTCAGAGCTCCGGGAGGCGAAATCTGTGGAATCAAACTCACTCGGCAAGGCAGGCCATTAATCGATGTTCAGCAGGAAACGAATATTCTGATCGTTCACTGTCGTTACAACCCAAGAAAACGGCGTTTCATACTCCGAAGCGAAGCAGATGAAGTTCTCCCGTCACTGCCTTTAACCAGCACCCTGGATCCGGGTCAGAGAATCCTCCTATCCGCTCAGTTCTAGCGGCAGGGTTGTAGGCCAACCCAATGGTTTGGGATGAAATTAGGAATGCTCGATAGACTTCGTTGTACAAAAACCGGGACCTTTGCAGTAATAGCTGTCGGTGTTGTCTGTGGGGCGACTCTCGTAGCGAAGCTTCTTTGCGGTGAGTTAATTCCTCCTGAAGTTCTCATTAGGAATGTTTTTCAAGGTTTTGAGCATCCTCCTGCCAGTTACAGTGTCGTTCCTGAGTTCAGACTCAACGATAAGGTTGACCCAGAAGAAATCGGCTGGCAGTTCAACCAAATGAAGCGCGTCGGCATCACTACAGTCTGCTTGTGGGCAGAGAAGCTGAAACAGTCCCACGGCAGTCAGATTGCTAGTCAGTTGGCACGGAAACAGGAGGCCATGCCCTATAGCTATCTTTCTCCGAGCTATTTCCAAATGGTGAAGCAGGTCACGCAGCAAGCCGAACGACAAGGGATAGCGATTTGGATACATGACGAACTGGCAGCCGCCAGCGGGACCAGTGGTAACGCGGGAGGCTTGGTGCCTGGCCATCCGGCTTATCGAAGTAGCGTTGTCAGTAAAATGTCATACTCCTATGAGGGTCCCCGGCCGATCGAGTTGACTCTTAGACCGAACCAGGATTTGCTCGCAGCCGACGCTTATCGGATGGAAGGGTCTAGCGTAGACGCGACGACGATTCGAGACCTTTCTTCTTTTATTTCTGTTGATCGCCTCAAGTGGAACGTTCCCACCGGCCGCTGGCATGTTGCTGTTTTTTACAGGGATTTCAAAAAAGAATTCTACTATTCGCACGCCCCAGATCTTCTGAGTGAAAACGCGATGAAGGAGTTCATCGACCTTACACATCGCCAATATTATCGGCAGGTCGAGGTCCCTGTGGGCATTCGGATCCATGGGACTTTCACGGACGAGCCTCACATCGCCTCATTTCAGAATTACGTGGGGAACGATTGGCGTTGCCGCTACCTGCCTTGGACTTCAGAGTTAGTTGCAAATTTTGAGCGGTGGAAGGGGTACGACATTCGGGACTGGCTTCCGTTGCTTTATCTGAATGGCGGTCCGAGGACGGCTAAGGTCCGATGCGACTTCTGGCAAGTCGTATCGAGAATGTTCGCGGAGAACTATTTTGGCCAGATAGCCAAGTTTGACCACAGCGTGGGATGGAAGAGTACGGGGCACCTGAACGGGGAGGAAAGTTTCTGGTGGCACTTGGTCTTCGATGGTGGCAATGAGTTTGCCAATCAGCGAGAGTTTGACTTTCCGGGATTGGATTGGATTCTTCCGTTCGATTACTCGACGGATTGGGGGGTAGGGTGGCTCTCGGCATTCGCAGGCAAGTTTGTGAGTTCCGCCGCGCATGTGTATTCCAAGACTCGCGTAATGGAAGAGACATTTGCTGGGTCGGGGTATGGGATAAATTTTGAGCAGATGCACCGGATGGTCAACTGGGCTTACGTTCTGGGAGTAAACATGCTGGTTCCCATTACTTATAAATACAGCCTTCGTGGAGCGGACCGATCCGCGGCATATCCCCCTGGCATTTCTTACCAGCAGCCGTGGTGGTCAATGTCGAAGCCGTTTAACGAGTATGTATCACGACTCAGTTATTTGCTTTCTCAGGGCGAGTTTGAGGGTCAGGTTGCGATCCTGCTGCCCGTTCCTGACGTTTGGGCTCACTGCCAGAGCCGGGAGTATCTTCACGACTTGACACAGAAGGTTCACTGGGTAACGAATGCGCTGTTGCGTCACAATTATGATTTTGATTTTGTGGATGACAACAGTGTTCAACGGGCTTCGGTTGAGAACGGCAGACTTGTGATTGGGAAGAATCGATATCGGGTGCTGATTCTGCCTCCAGAGCAAGTGACCAGTCTGAAGACATTGCGGAGGGTCGAGGGATTTTATCGGAGCGGAGGTGAGGTGATCGGTTTAGACCGGCTTCCGACAGGGTCGATGGAGAATGGGAATCCGGACCCGGAGGTAGCGAAGGCGGTAAGAGCTATTTTCAGCGAGAAGCCGGATGCTGGGAGCGGTCGGGCCCGCATGGTCTATTTGGATGAGAGGGCCGACACACTGATCCAGGCTCTAGGCCGGGACGTTAAGCGTCCGATGGTTATTGAGGGAACGAGCGATGGGGTTTATTCGATGCATCGCAAGATAGGGTCGAGCGATGTTTTTTTTCTCGTGAATTCCACCGATGACACTCGGGCATTCGAAGTGATGTTCAGAGTGCCGGGGCAAGGGGAGATTTGGGATCCGGAGACGGGGAGACGGGGGGGAATTCCAGGAGCAGAGATCGAATCTGGAGAGACAAAGGCGCGACTGCTGCTGCGACCTTATGAGAGTTACTTTGTGGTGTTTAACACGGGGTTGGGTCCAGCCACACCGCGGCGTTGGTGGACGAATCCGGTGAGCGATTTTGATTTAAGAGGGGAGTGGAAGTTCAAGTTGAAGCGAACCATGACGGAGGCGCACATAGGGTGGAATTTTACGCCGATTCCAGAAGGTTGGAAATTGCGGGGCGGGCAGGACTATGGAAAAATTCGCGAGATTCGCGTGGGGAACTGGATGGAGCGAGGGCTGCCTTATTATTCGGGGCAGGCAATTTACGAAAAGACCTTTGATTTTGGTGCGGTGGACGCCGACCGGAGGTACTTGTTGGACTTGGGCAAGGTTGGAGTGGCAGCCGAGGTGTGGTTGAACGGGAGGTCGGTGGGGACACGGTTATGGAGACCATACACATTTGATATTACTGGAGCGCTTCGTTCGGGCCCAAATACGCTGCGGATACAGGTAGCGAACACTCTGGCGAATTACTTCAATCAGTTCGACCAGCTGAAAAACGCACCTCTGGCGTTGGGAGGTAGTCAGCCGTGGATGCTCCCCAGCGGCCTGATGGGACCGGTCGCTATTCGCGGCTACAGGAAGTAACCGGGGTCAAGACCCACTTTTAGAACTCAAAATCGCCGGAGATGCATATAGTTCTTAGAGAGGGACGTGGTCAGAGAAGAAGAATCGGCGAATTCGATACGCTGGCGGCTCATTCTTACAGATGGGCACACAGGAAGCATTAAGAAGATGGGTTTTCGGTTCAGCAGCTAACGATTCAGACCAATCGAGGGAAACCGGATAGCGTTTATGTAGGCCAGCAAAATCACGGTTTCCCGCCGGAGCAGTATGAATCTGGTCGGAGTCAGCGTCCTGATCAATTATGAATCGTAGAACTTTCTTGTCGAGTTTACCCGTCTCGGCCGCTTCAGCATCGTCTGCTGTTACTTCGTGGCGAGGGAATTGTGCGCATCCGCGGCCTGTCGAAGCGTTTTTGGCTGACGGCACAACTCCGGAAAGCGGCGAGCTTTCTAAGGCGATCGCGACAAAAGAAGAGAGCTCTTCTGAGGTTCGACTGTCGAATAGCTTGGTGCGCATTCGATTCCACCCAGGGAAGCCGAAGTTCGAAGTCTTTCCCGAGGGCTACACAGGCTTCACCATAGATCTCAAAGACGGACAACAGTGGCTGCCTATGGCGACCGCCCCATATTTTAGTGCTTTTGTTTATCGCTCTCACTTATGGGGCCGCGACTGGTTAGCCTATGTAATCCCCAAAGACGTGCAGTTCCGTAACGAGGAAAACGCTGCGACGATCATCTTCTCTGCCCAGCCAATGGATCTTGATCGGGTCACGTGGCATTTTACATTCACCTTTACTTTGCGTTCTGGCGAACCTACGGTTGACGTCGTTTATACAGCAAACGCCGACCAGCGCCGCGACCTTCTGCTTTTTTGGGGGCCACGCCTTCACGTCGGGGAAGGAACATTCGGTGCAACCAAAGATGAAGCCCTTTTTCCCGGACTGGAGTATCTGGGATCCAAGGAGCGATCCAGCAACATTTGGGCACTCGCTCCCGACGCGAAGCTTAACTTCGTTCCTCATCCAGCAAAAATTACAATTCCGCTGATGACGGTCTTAAGCCACGGGCGAGCGGTAGGAATCTTGTGGGACCCCACGCAGAAGTGGAACGGAGTTGACACGACGCCTAGCGCGGTGTTTGCGTCACCGAACTGGATCGAGAACCAGCAAAACCACCTATTGGGTCTCTTTCTGCCCAGCATCCCACAGTATGTTTCAGAGAATGGGCTGCGGGCTCACAGGCCGGCGACTATCGACCCTCGGCAGGAGGTATCGTTGCAATGCCAACTGTTTACATTGGTTGGCCGCCATGCGGTGGACGCTGTGGACGCGTACCTCAAAACGAGAGGAGGGCTGCCTCCCCTATCTTCCAAGCCGATCGAATACAAGACGGCGCTAGAAATGCTAGTTCAGGTACTGACGACCACTGCCTGGGACGCTGAGAAGAAGGGGTGGCTGGATCAGATCATGATGGGGCACGGGTCGACAGAGGTCTCTAATGTTCACTCGAACCCTCGAACTGTGGTCAGCCTGGCGACCGCGGCTCCCCTGCTTGCGGATCTGGGAATGGCGAAGCGTGCCCACGCGGTGGTTCGGGAAGCCCTGAGCGTGAAAGCCGAGCGGCCGCTACTGTTGGCGTTGCGGACGGGTGGGGTCGCGGCCGCGTTAAATAAAGAGCGCTCTTATGCCATAGAACGTGTCCGCAAACAACAAGCCGACGGATCTTGGGTCTACGTTCCCAGCGTTGAAGGCGAGGAGGGTTTGGCTGCTTTGCAGGCCCCGCCTGAACCCGGCACTATCGGCTATGCAGGTCAACGAGACGAGGGATTGACGGCAGGCCAGGTTGCATCATTGCTTGAATATGTCTTAGTGAGTGCGGATGAGGAAGTGCTACAGGCTGCCTTGCGTGGGATTCAACACCTTGATCGCTACGTCATTCCATTCGGCTATTCCATCGAAATGGGACAGGAATGCCCTCACTCGCCGTGCTTGCATGGAACTTACTTTGCGCTGCGTTCCTATTTGCTTGCCTACCGAATTACCCGGGATAGGCGGTTTCTGGAGCGCGCCGTGTACTGGGCCAAGACAGGGCTACCGTTTCTCTACTTATGGTCGTTGCCTCCACGCGAGGTACGGCACGGGCAGATCGCCATGAATACGTCGTTACAGGGAAACCAGCTCTATCGCGACACACGACGAGCTCCCATGCTATACGGGGCGATGTACGGCTATGGGTCTAGCCAGTTCGATTTTGCCTGGTACGGCTTTCTGGTCCATTGGATAGGTCTCGTCTACGCACGTGACCTTCTGGCTTTGGCCCAATACGACAACACCCAGCCTTGGAAGCACATCGCGGAAGGAATTCTAATCAGTGCGCTGTGGCTTACTTATGATCAGCCGCCTTATAGGGGATACTTCCCCGACGCCTTCAACTTGGAGGACTGGGTGCCTAGCGGACCGGCTATAAGCCCAGGGCCGATACTTGAAACCCTTCTCGCAGTCCATTACGCCAGGCCTATAGACCCGCGAACGGCCATCCTGCGGGAAGGAGCAGCTCGCTACCATCTGACCAGCGCCGCGGCCATCGGCGATCCGAAGCTAGCGGGCACTCGCATAACGTTTACTCTCAAAGATCCCACCTGGAGTCATTGCCGCGTGGTTCTCGCTGGGGCGCACGGCGTGTCAGTTGTTATGGTGGATGGCAAAGAACTGCCCATCGTACGAGACCTCGAACAAGCTGATGAGTGTTGGCACACGGAGGCCCGGGGACAAGTGTTGATCAAAGTCAAAGAGATCGGGCGTCCGCGACGCATAGCGGCTCAGTTGAGGCAACAGGTTTAGTCGAATCTTTCAATGGGAAGCATCTGCTAGCGTCGGAAGCCTCGTGAAGGAATGAAGGAACATGCGACCCAACTTCCAGCGAACGCAGACATTGATAGGAATTTGTTCCCTTTGTTTCACCGCCGCATATTGTCCCCCGTGCTGTTTCGCCCAAAGAATGGTTCAAAGTTCACAGCCTCAGATAAATGGATCGAGAATTGACGAATCTCAGATAATGCAGCCACAGTACAACAGGCGGAAAGACTTATTGAGTCCATCCACCACAGCACAACGCCTCTTTTCCACTTATCTCCGGTTAGGGAACAACGAGCTCCGCGAAGGAAGGACCTTCGTCTCGATACGCGAGTATCGGCGAGCGGAGAAGCTCCGACCTCACAGCGCAACGATCCACCGCTTATTGGCGATTGACTATTTTTTGCTCGATCAGCGAGCTCTCTTCGGAAAGGAAATGCGACTCGCACTTATCGATGATCCCAAAAACGAACAATCCTATTACATTGCCGGAAGGTTCGCCTTTGAAGTTGAACAGCACTTTCAGATGGCTGCGACCTATTTCTCTAAGGCTATTGACCTCAATCCAAGAGATTATAAGGCTCACTACTACCTTGGATTGAGTGATAAGAAGTTGAACAAAATCACTGAGTCGGAAGCTGAGTTCAAGCGGGCTTGTGAGCTCGTGCAATCTTCGCATACCACTTATGACCTTCCGTTTCGCGACATGGCGAGACTATGCCTGGAGAAGAGAGAAAACAGACTTGCACTTAAATACTCTAATGAGGCTAGTGTTCTTGATCCGAAGGGGGCTGCAAATTACTTCGTGCGTGGAGAAGCCGAATTTGCGATGGGGAACCTTCACCGGGCCGTTGATAGTTTGAAACGTTCGGCGTTGTTGGATCCAACGTACGCACGGCCATATTACGTTCTCGGAAATATCTATAGGCGAATCGGCAAACCGGCTCTTGCTAAAAAGGCTTTTAAGAAGTTCGAGGACATTAAACGAGAATATGATGGGATTTAATCCAAGAGTGAAGCAGCTAGTGAAGCTTCGATCGTTTGGCAGGTAAAGTGCCTGGGAGAGTTAGACGAAGACGCATTATTGCGGAACTTGCGTTCCTTACGCTGGCGGTGGGTCCCTCTTTGCAGGGCCAGCTCACCATGCTTCCGCGGGGACCAGCAACACCTCAAGCCAAATCGGAAGATGAGCTGGATGCATATGGTCTTATCTTGGATTCGACGAGTCGCAAGCAAACAATCAAGAGGGCACAGCAATTTATGGTTCACTACCCGAAATCCGAATTTTGTGGCTACGCGCTCATCCAAGAAATGTATGCTTATTGGTCTCTAAACGAGTTCGGGAAGCTCTTGATTGTCGGGAGGGCAGCCTTACGACATTCTCCAAACAATATCAATGTGCTGACCACATTAGCCGATGCGATAGCAGACAATCTGCCAGCGAGCGGTTCAAAGCGGAAGGTGCTCCTCGCGGAAGCCGAGGATGATGCCACCGAGGCCTGCAGACAACTCAATATGTTGAAAAGGCCGTTCGATGTGCCGCGCCTCCAATTTGGAACGGACAAACAACAGACTCGAGCCACCATTGCTGCGACACTAGGCTTGATTGCCCTCGACCGGGGAAGCATTCCGAGAGCAATCACAGAATACAAGGTTGCCATCAGTTTAAGTCCTAAACCGAGGGGTGTTGATTATTACCGTCTGGGCGGAGCCTACCTACTTAACGGCCAAGTCGAGAGAGCATTGGAGATGCTAAAGAAGGCCGCCTCACTAGGACCGCATCTAATCACTGCGCTCGCTCAAGAACAGATTCTCAAAGTGCAGAAAGTGCAAACTGCAGGACCACCCACCGAAAGATGATGTTTGGGGCGAACACTGACGTTAGCTGGCGGATGCGACGCGTAAGCTGTCGGACTTTGAATTCTCTCCCGATGACTCTAACCAAGGACTCAGCCGATGGCGCCGGCAACAGGGACCGGAGCTCTGTCAGGAGCTACTTTGGCGCGTGGCTGCGATGCTCGTGAGTCGGCGACTGAGTATGGGATCGACGAGGTGGTCTCAACAGGTCAAGCCGAGTCAGCGTTATACGGCGGAAGCCGCGAATGGCCCTCTCCATCCAGAAGATCGGGGGAGGGCTTGGCGCTACCAAGAAAGAATAAGAACCATAGAAGAGTAACAGGTACGTTTAGAGGCGGCTATCGGGTGGTAATGCCTGTGCGCCCGGCACTGCTGCCCCTCAAACCAGCAGCACTGATCCATTTTTTCACGTGCGCGGCCAGATGGTATGACGGATCCCACGAGAATCTCCCCCTCATTGTGAGAAAAGGAGCGAGGTATGCAGCGCCGGGCTTGGTTACTACGGGTAAAGAAAGGTAAAGAGGACGAGTACCGCCGGGCACATGCGGCTGTCTGGCCTGAATTGATCAACTCTGCTCATGACGCAGGCCTTAGGAACCACTCGTGCTTTCTCAGCGGTCGTGACGTTATCGTTTACGCCGAGGCAGAAGATGTAGAAGCTACTTTTGAAAAACTCCTCGCTACAGATGTGAAGAAGAAATGGGACGCGGCCATGGCAAGTGTCCTCGAGGAAGGCGGCGCTTTTGAATTCGAAGAGGTATTCCACTTCGACTGAACATTTGGAAAGTTACGCATTATGATCATTGGGAACTCGGCAAAGGGTGTCGCGACGGTCCTTGCCGCAGGGGTATCAAACGGATCATTTCCGGCGCCATCCAAAAGCATCGCAGCCTGGCAATGGGAACACATCTGGTTCGTGTATTCGCTGTGGGCAATGGGATTACTGCCGGTGGGACTCGGTTTTCTATTTAGCAATGGATCCATTCCAGCAGAACTGGCTCGCGATCCGAGTTTAGCCTTGAAAGTAGCATTATTCGGGTTTTTATGGGGTGTGGGTTCTCTGCTTTTTGGCGTAAGCCTCCCAAGATTGGGAATGGCCATCACGAATGCGCTTGTGAACGGCATTGTTGCTTTCCTGGGAAGTTTGGGGCCATTGCTGCTTGGGTCAGTCCAGCTTAGGTTTGAGAGGCTTGTTTGGCTGACCGGTGGGTTGACGTTGTTGATCCTGAGCCTGATCCTCTGTGCGGCTGCCTCCGTCACAAGAGACCATGCGCAACGTGCGGTATCCCGCGCTTCAGGGTCTCGGTCTCAGTCGATCGGCGCTGTATTAGTGGCAACCATGGCGGGAATAATGTCGGCAATGCTCAACATCGGATTTGTGCTTGGGGCGCCGCTTTCACACCGTGCGGTGCAAGCCGGGTGTCCTTCATCCCTGGCGACCGTAGCTATCTGGGTGCCCGCCCTTCTAGGGGGGCTCGTTTTCAACATGGGCTATCCGGTCTGGAAGATATTTGCAAGGGGTTCCTGGGCCACCTTGTTTTGCGGGAGAAATATGGCGTCTCCGTGGATCCGCTCATCATTCATGGGCGTTCTTTGGTTCGGAGCCATCTTGCTCTATGGAATTGGGGCCTCTCTTATGGGCAACGATGGTGCGGTTTACGGCTGGGTGCTAATTGTTGCGGTTTCGATACTTGCGTCTAATGGCTGGGGTGTGGTGACTGGAGAATGGAAGGATTGCGGAGTAAAGCCCAAGGCCCTAATGTCGGTCTCCACAGGTCTCTTGATTCTATCGCTCATCCTGTTGGCAGCCAAAAGTTGAGTAAGCAGCTTCGAAATAATTGCAAGCCAAGATGAACCTAATTTAGAGGTGTAATTCTATGCTTCGAGCAGGGACAGCCCGTTGCGCCATCACGCCTCCGACTGGAATGACAATGGCCGGCTATGCTGCACGAGAGGGGGTCGCGCAAGATAAGGACGACGATCTATTTGCGACAGCACTTATCTTAGATGAGAACCATGTGCGCATTGCAATTATTGCGCTCGATTTGCTGTTTATACAGGAACCGCTTGCTTCCTTGCTCCGGGAGGACATTGGCCGTTGTATCGGCATTCCTAGATCACATGTCCTCCTTAACTTCAGCCACACTCATTGCGGCCCTACTTCTGAAGGCCTCTACTACGACGAAGATCCCTACCAGACCCGTCTGAGGGAGTTATATGGTGCTCGTCTAAAGACAGAGATTCCGGCACTGGCTGCGCTTGCTTCGCGCCGCCTGAATCCCGCTCGCATTGGATTTGGTGTAGGCCAAGCGGAAATTGGCATAAACCGAAGAGAGCGCCAGGCCGACGGCTCGATTTTAATGGGTGAAAATCCTGACGGGCCGTTAGATCGCGCGGTCCACGTATTGCGAGTTGACGATCTCTCGGGGGGTACAATGGCAGTGCTTTTTGCTCACGGCTGCCATCCGGTCACGATGGGTCCCAGGTGCCTGAGGTGGTCGAGTGACTTTATAGGGACTTCGCGCGAACTTATAGAGCGCGCTGCTGGAGGCTTAGCGCTATTTATCCAAGCAAATGCAGGCGACATTAATCCTGTTACGGGAATCGGTCCGGACGAAGACAATACGAGCGAGAAAAAGCGCCTCGGCTCCGCGCTAGGCGGCGAAGTCCTGAAAGTTCTCTCAAGTATTTACACGGATACTGTACGGGGGCCGCGAGTATTTATCGGGTCGCTTTCCAAGATCCCATATTATCCCCGCATCCCAATCCGTAAGGAACAAGACTGCACAATCCAAGTGGCTGAAGATACCCTGGAACTGCCCCTGGGGGACTTGCCGACGCCGGCCGAAGCGGTCCAGATTCTCGACGATTGGAAATCGGAAGTTTCTAGGTTAACCAACAACCGAACGTCAGGCTCCGCAATGAATGTTGCCAGACGTTTTCTTCGTTGGTCAACAGTCCTTAACGACTACATTGCAAACGGTAGCAAGGCGGCGGTCCAGATCCCTGTTCAGGCAATTCGGGTTGCTGATCTCGCCATCGTTGCTGTCCCTGGTGAGACTTTCAGTCTGGAGGGCATTGAGGTCAAGCGACGGTCGCCCTTTAGGAATACGCTGTTTGCGGGGTATAGCAATGGTTGTGTTTCCTACATTCCGACAGCGGATGCGTACCCTCCTCAAGGATGGTCCCTCCGGGACCGCTATTACGTGCCAGACATGATCTTTCAGGCTTATCTACTGCCAACGGCGCTCACACCGGAATGCGGTAAGCTGGTTGTTGAGAAGTCGCTCGACCTCCTCAGTGGCCTTCGTCGGTGACACAGTTAAGCAATGTAAGGTTACTCTCTTACCGAACAGACGGAGGAAACAGATGTCTAAGACTCGCATTGGAATTCTGGGCGCGGGCTGGTGGGCAGTCGAGAATCATATTCCCATTTTGAAGTCGCTTCAGGATGTGGAAGTCGTTGGCATTTGCCGGCTCGGTCGCGAGGAGCTGCTAAAGGTACAAGAGCGATTCGATATACCATTCGCCACCGAGGACTACAAAGAACTGCTCGATTTGCAAGGTCTTGAGGGAGTGGTGGTGAGCTCGCCGCATCACTTACACTTCGAACATGCCTCCGCGGCGCTCGAGAGAGGACTCCATGTTCTGTGCGAGAAGCCCATGGTACTGCATGGCGCGCAAGCTAATGAGTTAGTGAGGCTCGCAGAATTGAAGTCCCTTCATTTTCTGATACCGTATGGATGGAATTACACGGAAATCGCTGCTTTGGCACGGAGAGCATTAGGGGAGGGCGTGATAGGTGAAATTGAGCAAGTACAGCTTTTGATGGGGAGTGCACTTCGCGATCTCCTGTCCGGTGTGGGCGCGTGGTTTGCGAAGGAGTCGTTTTTCAGCCCGCAGTTGCAGACTTGGAGTGATCCGTCCATCGGCGGTGGATACGCTCATGGCCAGTTAACTCACGGTCTCGCTTTATTATTCTGGATCGCTGATCTGGACCCGGTGGAAGTATTCGCTATGGTGGGAAAGACCAACCGTGGTGCAGATTTATACGATGCAATTTGCTGTAGCTTCAGGAATGGAGCGATCGGAGTTCTGGGAGGAGCGGGTACGATTCCGCCAGGTTCCCCTAAGCAAATGGACCTAAGGATTTTTGGAAGATACGGAGTCCTTCTCTTGGACATTGAACGGCCTCGGCTAGAGCTTCAGCATGCCGACGGACGAAAGGTCGTATATCGTGTTGAACACCTGCCCGGACAATACGATTGCGTGAAACCTGTTCGTGTTTTTGTCGATTTGCTCAAAGGCAAGCCAGCTGAAAATCGGTCCTCGGAACGTCTCGGTGCCCGAGTGGTTAGCTTCATCGAGGCAGTATTTCAATCAGTTAGCACGCGCACGATCACGAGAGTATAGGAGAGAACAAATGTAAGGCTTGAAGACCAAAGGGTTGTAGTCGTAATCGGTGTTGCTTCATATCCGTCCGGTGTTGGGGTCTCGGCAAGCCTACATGACTGACCCCGCGTGATCTTGGTAACGTCGTAAGCATCCGGCGAACCCATTCCCGCCTCTTCCGCACGAATCTCTCGGCGAGCGCCTTCACGAGTGCGAGATCAACCGGGGTCGGATGTTCCTGGATTTCCTTCCAGAACTCTTCGGACAAGATGATGGCGTTTTCCGCCCTCTCCTGAAATGGCACCTGCGACCCAGACCGGCCAGAGTCGGTGTACCAGAGCTTCGCGTCCCTTATGAAACGGAAGCTCTGGCGCTCCATGATCGTAGCTTCGCCCACCTGCTGATCGCTTGAAAAGAAAAAAGTGGCGTAGAATATCCTCTCAAAACCGGTGATCAGGCGCTTGTAGTAGCGGCCGTCTTTGGGTAGGTCGAATGTTTGGAGTATTGCTGCTGCGGAGCGGAAACGGATTTCTCGCGTCTTCTGCCAAGTGGCCATTGTCGCGATCCAGATGAGCAAGAGTCGATCCTGGCCAAACGGCAGGCCGTAATCTGGATGGCCGATGACACGGAGCCGGAAACGACCGTTTTGGCGGGAATACTCGAGACTACTCTTGGCAGGTCGCCGCACGGGAATACCGCACAGGGCGAACGGACGAGCGCTGTAGGCTTTTTCGGCTTTGTGATCGCGTCCCTGTTCGTGGACTTGAACGATGGCGTCGAGCTTCTTAAGGCGGCGCCGCGTAATGCCTGCGGCTTTGAGGAGCGAGGAGACGGATTCGAGCCCGGTGGGCGCGTGCTATTGGGGAGGATCAGAGATCGGAAACGGAAGGCTGGGTGTCACTGGTCGCCTCCCTTCATCGCTGTCTCAGGAGGCTGATCGGAGGAGCGGAGAAAGAGCGGAACACGATCGTGAAAACCGGTACTCGTCGGGGGTGCATTTTGGGGTGCATATTCCTGCCCTAATAGGGGGATATTGCCCGAGTGAGGCATAGGACAACTTACTGAAAACAAGGTGTTCCGAACAGGGGGAACGGGGTGGAAATGGTTTCCTAAACTGTGGGTCGGGAGTTCGAATCTCCCCAGGCCTACCAGTTTCCTATCTGCTTTCTGCAAAACATACTTAACGTAGCCATCCGGCAAAAGATATTGCAACTCAATCACGGCAACTTTGCTCAGTGTGCTCGGCCTGCAGGCCCGAGGAGGGACGGTTGCGACCAAGTGGTGCGGCTCGCCGAGCAGCATCCGGCCAATATTCTGGAGACCGTGCGGAATCAAGCTGGCTTCGACAACAAGCTGAGCTCTGAAAAAGCGGAGAAAACTACGACGACACCTCTCGCTCGGTGTCGATCCTCTCGATGGAGATTTCCTGCCTGGGAGTTTGATGCAGGCGCTGATCACCGGAGATGGAGGCTTCTCCAGAGATGGCGTAGGCTACAGCCGCGCCGATGAG
>JASHON010000104.1 GCA_030041095.1 Terriglobia bacterium | reverse complement strand
CAGCCCATTCGGATATTCACGCGTGGAGGAGTTCAGCAGGATCTGGACCGACGCCTGCGCCTGCGCACAAAGCACCACCGATCGCCCTTCGACGGTCTTGGCTTCCCGCGTGATCCGGTCAATGTAAAGCACGCCGCGGGCGCGATTCCGCGTCGAGTCCATCAACACTTTGTAACCCTGAGCGTTCGGGATCAGCGTGCAGCGGCCGGTGGCGAAGGCGTCGGCGAGGGTCGTGAAAACGGAGTTGAAATAAGAGTGCGTCGTGCACCCGCGATGGCACGGCCCGCAATAATGGCACGGAGCCCGGCCATTCACGCTGCGGGTGAGGTTCGCGCATGGCGCCAGCATCATCGTGCGGCCAAGTTTTTCCTTGACCCGTGTCCGAAAACGCGATTCCGCGCACGTGAGCTCCATCGCCGGCTGATACTTGCCTGCCGGTAATTGCGGCAGGTCGTTCCACGTCATCCCGGTGATGCCGACGTATTCCTCCACCAGGTCGTAATAGGGTTCAAGGTCCTTGTAGCTGAGCGGCCAATCCACGCCGTAGCCGTCGTACGACGCCGCCTTGAAGTCGTACTCGCTCATTCGCAGGCTCACACGCCCCCAGCAGTTCGTCCGGCCGCCCGTCATGCGTATCCGCCCCTGCCAACTGAAAGGGTATCCCGAATCGTATGTATAGGGCTCGTCGAGATCGTTGCAGTACCATGTATGCGTGTACTCGTCGCAGGCGTAACACTGAATTTGGACAGGCTGGGTTTTCCCCAGCAGATGCCGCGCTGAGTTGTGGTACTTCAGCTCGAAGGCCGGCTGGTGTTCGCGGAAGTTGGCGTCCGTTTGCCTTGGCCCGTTATCCACCAGCGCCACCTTGAGTCCGGCCTCCGAGAGCCGCTTGCAGGCCCAGCCGCCCGAAGCTCCCGAGCCGACCACAATCACGTCATAGATTTCACTCGCCACGCGTGTTCCTCCCTAAAAGATGAGCCCTTATATTCGCGCACTGCACGGCCGTAATCAACCGGCTTGAGCCTGCTGTGAGATCGGCCAGCCGATACCCCCTCTCTCAGCGCAGTATCAGGAAACCCTGCTGGCGTTCGTGAAGAAGCTTGCCGACGAGCAGCCTCGGCTCAAGCACTGTGCTCGGAACCTGAGCAGCCCGGAAAGCTCGGGAAATACAAGTCGCCAGTCCAGCCCAATGCCCGAATGCCCGCCTCGCTCGAGTAGTAGGCGCCGATGATCCAGTTTTTCAGGTCGTCAAAGCGGTCGTGCAGGGTGACCAGTTTTTCGGTGGGAAGAAGCTGAGGAATTTCCGGCCCCGTCATTTTCGCTTGAGCTGGCGCCTCGGCCGCATCGTTGAGTATCGCCAACTGCTGAGCTTCCGACAGGTCTTTGATCAGCGCCTTGAAACGCTTCCGCGCCTCCCCATCAAACGCTGCGAGCGCATCGAGGAGCCGTTGCCGCGCAGGCGCCGGAACGTGCACGGTGGATCGCGGGTAGTTGTCGCCCGTCAGAAAGCCCTGCGACGCATCCTCGGGCAGCACGCTCAGCAGCAGGTCAATGAACCTGTTTATTTGGGCCTTGGACGACCCTGGAGCGATCCGCTCGCCCAGAACGATTAAGGTCGCGTTCTGGTGCTCGTCCAGAAACACTGGCCGCCACGCTTCGGAAGCCTTCGAAGTGACTTTCGCTTCGGACCCGCTGACGCCGGCAGCGGCAGGGTTGCCGTCGAGCAGAGCGGAAGCGGCAGCGGGCAGCGAGATTCCTGCGCCCGCGCCCGCCAGCAAGCCGCGCATCATTTGCCGCCTTGTCAGCCGACCATCTCCGCCTGCCTTCGACTCGCTTTGTGCTTTCGACCGATACTGTTTCGCCGTAAGCCGTTCCTCCTCGCTTAAAGTTATCAAACCAAGGCCGCCTTTTCAACGCTGCGTCGCACCCGCCCAGGGCTGGGTCAAAGTCTCGAAAGACTAACACGGCGACGCAGGGCGATTTATTATTGAGGGTTGCAAATTGACCTGACGCCAAACGTTGCGGCCGTCGGTTTTTCGGCGCTCATAGAGCGCCGTCTCGAGTCTCTACATTTGGCAGAGCGAAAAGCCGCAGGGGCTAAAGCCCGGCCATGGGCGGACACGAGGCGGCATGACTGAAGTCATGCCCTGATACAGGGGTACGAAGCGGCTGCCGGGGTGCCCGGGAAACGCCGTACCAAATGTAGAAACTCCAGTCGGCGCTCATAGAGCGCCGCGACAGAAAAAGCGGTCACTATAATTTGCAATCCTCAACAATCGGAGCCAGGAGGAATAATGAACCATAAAATAGCACGCCGTCAATTTCTGCAAACTGCCGGGGCTACAGTTCTTGCGGGCGCAGCGCGAGGCGTCGCCGGACCGCAAGATGATGATACAAGCGAAAGCAAAATGCCACGCCTGTTCCCGGGTTGCTGCGCGTACTCTTATGGCAGGTACTTTCACGACGCAGCATTTTTGCCTGGAGCCCCGAAACGGATGCAAGGCGGCGGCAGAATGACCTTCGAGGACTTCATTCGTAAGGCTGTTGAGTTGCGCCTCGATACCGTGGACATGACCTGCTATTACTTCGAGTCCATCGATCCGGCATACCTTGCGCGCCTCCGCCATTACGCCTATCAACAGGCTGTGGGATTTTCGGGGGCTGCATGCGGCGTGAGGATGGTAGAAGCTGACCGGGCCAAACGAGCCCACTCGCTCGCCGAAATCAAAAAATGGGTGGATGTCACAGACCAGCTTGGCGCCCCGCACCTGAGGGTTTTTGCCGGAAGTCTTCCTCCCGGCGCGACCTTGCAGCAAGCCATCGGCTGGGTCGTGGATATAATGAAAGCCGCCAGCGACTATTCGGGGGAAAAGGGCATCACGATCGGTGTAGAAGACCACGACGGCGTCACCCAGAGTGGCGATGTATGTTTGGAGATCATGCGTCGGGTGAATTCCCCTTATGCGGGAATCAACCTTGATCTCACGCATTTTCTTCCGACGCCCACCGAGGACCGCTACGCACAAATCAAAATGTGCATCCCGTACGCGACCAACGTCCACGTCCGCGACCGCTTTGACGACCGCAGCCCAATCGACATGGACCGCGTGTGGCGGATGTTCGCTGAAGCAGGACACAAGGGCAGCATGTCGGCAGAGTATGAGAGGCAAATCGAAGGCGAAGACGCCCTGACGGGCATGCCCAAACTCGCCGCCAAAATCAGGGCGCTCTGCGAGAAGTATTCAAGCGTGTGACGAGACAGTTCAAGCTCTCTTTTTTGATGCGCAACGTCCCGGCTGGTCAGTCGGGGTGACGGCAGGGAAGCTGTGATTCCGTCATGTTCAGTTTTTGAGGTGAACGAGAATTTCACCAATTCCCGGCAAGGGCGCGGTTGAGGTTGAAGGCGGCGCTGATGAGGCCGAGATGAGTAAATGCCTGCGGAAAGTTTCCCAAGGCTTCGCCCGCCGGCCCGCATTCCTCGGAGAAAAGACGAAGATGATTAGCGCGCTTGAGGCACTTCTCGAAAAGGATGATGGCTTTCCGCAGGCGGTCTGCATCCAGCCGGCCCGCTCGCGTGAGGGCCTCCACGTACCAAAAGGCGCACATATTGAAGCTACCTTCGTGTCCGGCGATGCCGTCTTCGGTTTCGTCGAGGTTGTAGCGAAGCACAGCGCTGTCTGACAGCAGTCCGCCCGCTTCCGGCGCGCGAGCGATTGCGTCGAGCGTGCTGAGCATCCGCGGATCGTTGGGAGACATGAAAAAAACCATGGGCATCATGAGGACGCCGGCATCGAGCGCGGTGCTCCCATATGCCTGAACGAAGGATTGGCGTTCCTGGCTCCATCCTTTCGACATGATTTCCTCATACAGGAAGTCCCTGCGATCGATCCACTGCGCGAGGTTGGCCGGAAGGGAACGCTTCGTGGCCAGGCGGATGCCGCGGTCGAGTGCCACCCAGCACATGAGCTTTGAATAAACGAAATGTGAAGGGCCGGCACGAGTTTCCCAGATGCCATTGTCAGGCCGGGAGAAGTTTGTCGAAACCCAATCCACCATGCGGCGGACGTATCTCCACAATTCGTAGGAGATCGGATGAACGTATTTGTTGAAGAGATAGATGGAATCAATGAGCTCGCCGTAGATATCAAGCTGAAGCTGCTGGCAGGCAGCGTTCCCCACGCGCACTGGGCGAGAGCCACGATATCCCTCCAGATGATCGAGCTCCTGTTCGGGAAGCTGGCGGCGGCCGTCGATTCCGTAGACGGTCTGTAAGGTTCCATCGTCTTCAACTTCGCGGCAGCGTGCGCTGATCCAGTTCATGAAGCGCACGGCTTCGTCTGTGAGGCCCACTCGAAGCAGCCCGTAAACGGTGAACGCGGCGTCGCGCACCCAACTGCAACGGTAGTCCCAGTTACGGCTGCCGCCGATCCATTCGGGCAGGCTCGTTGTGGGCGCGGCAATAATGGCGCCCGTAGGCTCGTAAGCCATGAGCTCCAGAACGAGCGCGGAACGGTGAACCCAATCTGTCCAGCGTCCTGTATACGTACTTTTCGAAAGCCATTGCTGCCAGTAGTCCACCGTTTGCTGCAAGAGCTCAAGAGCGTATCCGGTCTCGATCCGCGGCGGAATCGGCGCCGCCGGCGCAAGGCTGCGCAGGGCGAAGGCAAACGTCTGCTCGCCGGAAGCGGTGAACTCCGCGCTCACACCGCCAGCTTCGTTTTGAAGCGGCGCCGCAGAATTCAGGGCGAGCCGCAGATCCGGCGCGTCAAAATAAGCGCCGTGGGCATCTATGGTGGTCTGGTGCGAATCGCGCGCGTAATTGAAAGCAGGGAAGCATTCCAGGCGAAAGCGGAATTCACCTCGCGTCGCGCGCGCCAGCCGGAGGACTGGCCGCCCTTGGTCCAGATACTGGGGATCGGCAGGCGTCATGGGCATGAAATCGATTACTTCACCTGCCGAGCCCGGACCCAGAAACTGAGTGATGAGCACGTTGGTGTCCGGCCAGTAGAGTTGCTGGTGGCGAAATCCCTCGCCAGACGGCGCGATGCGAAAGCGTCCTCCCTTCTTGTCGTCGAGCAGCGCGGCAAATACGCTTGGAGAATCAAAGCGCGGCAGGCAGAGCCAGTCAATGGAGCCGTTCAGCCCCACCAGCGCCGCCGTATGCATGTTTCCGATGATGCCGTAATTTTCGATGGGCTGGTACATGAACGCGATCCTAAACCGGAAACAGGGATGCTGCGGGTTCGGACACCGGCGCGGGCGCTGAGGCAATCGCGGCCAGAGCCGGGTAACGCTCGATGAGACTGGCGGGCGCCGTCACGCGCTCGCCGGAAATGAGGTTGCCTAACTGGAAGGCGTTCGCCACGGATTTCGCGTTCGAGTGGTTGTTGGCAATCACGTAGACGGTGGAGGTCTTCCCGGCGATTTCGCGAATTCGTTTTGCCCAGGGCACAAGCTCGTCGAGGCGGTAGAGATAGTCATACCGCTCGCTGGCATTTTCGTTCTTGGCAAACCACTGCTCGGCGTTTCTTCCATGAATGCGAACGTAGCCGATCGTGCTGGTGGCGAGGGCGGAAGGACGCAGAGATTTTCCGATGACGGGCTGGTCGATGTTGCAAATTGCCACGCCTTTTTCTCGAAGCCATGCCAGAACGTCCGGCTCGTCCCATGAACCGTGCCGCACTTCAATCACGAGCGGATAATCGCCGAGGCGCTCGATCAGTTTGGCAAGGTATTCGCGATGCTCGGGAATGTTTTTGAATGACCACGGAAACTGAACGAGTAAGGCGGCAAGTTTTTTTTGCTCGACCAGCGGCGCGAGGCCTTTCCGAAAAGTGTTTTCATCGCCGGGCGTTTCGTTCGTGGGTAAAGCCGCGCCACAGCTTGGCGGTGAATTGGAAACGGGGATGACGTTCCACCTGCTCAATCCACTTCTCAGCCCATTCGGCCTGCGGTGCGCGGTAGAAGGAGCTGTTAATTTCCGCCACGCTGAAGAACTGCGCGATGTAAGCGAGCTCCCGGAATCCACGAGGGCGCGGTTTGGGGTAGAAGACGCCGCCCCAATCGGGATAATTCCATCCAGCAGGCCCGATGCGGACGGACGCGGGAGGTGACGGCGGAACGCCCATGGCTTGACAATGCCATCGCATCAGCGGAAGTGTCAACGGCTGCGTGACGGCAGGACAATCAGTGAAAGTCATGCGAGGGGATCCCGGGCTTGCCGCCGATCATCGGCAAGATGCGATCGGCTCTCACGGAAATGGCGTGATCCTGGTTTTGCAGCATCCCTTCGATCAGCAAGAAAGGTTGTTGGATAAGGGTTACGTGCTCGCGCTCGAAGAGGTCCGGAGTGACGATAGCGTTCGCAATGCCAGTTTCATCTTCGAGGGACAGGAATACGAAGCCTTTGGCGGTGCCGGGCCGTTGCCGGCAGATGACGCAGCCGGCAATCCGCACGCGGGCGCCGTGAGGCGCGCGAGCGAGGTCTGCGGCAGTCCACACGTTAAGAGCCCGCATTTCCGCGCGGCTCCATGCCATGGGATGACGCCCCACCGTGAGACCTGTAGCGCGGAAGTCAGTGATCAGGCGCTCTTCGGAAGTCATCGGAGCGAGCGGGGAAGAGGCCGTTGTCTCTGCGAGCCTTTCCAGGAGCGGGCCCACTAGCCGCGCCGCGCGCTGCGCGTGCCATAAGGCGGCGCGGCGGTGAAGCGTGATGTTGCCGAGCGAATTCAGCGCGCCCACTTCCGCCAGCGTGAGGAGCTCGGCTTGCGTGAGCGTTGGAACGCGACGGACAAGATCGTCGATGGAGTGAAACGCGCAACGGCTGCGCTCGGCGACCATGGCACGAGCGGCTTCTTCCCGCATGCCTTTGATGTAATTCATCCCCAGGCGCACGGCCCAGCTTCCGTTTTCCGCTTCCAGCGTGCAGGGCCAGTCCGAGCGCGTCACGTCCACGCACTTCACTCTCAGGCCGTGGCGCTGCGCGTCTTTCACCAGCGTGGCCGGAGCGTAGAAGCCCATGGGCTGGTTGTTCAGCATGGCAGCCGTAAACGCGGGGAGATAATGGCACTTGAGATAAGCGCTGGCATAGGCCAGCAAGGCAAAGCTTGCGGCGTGCGACTCGGGAAAGCCATACAACGCGAAGGAAGTGATGGATAATACAATTTGTTCCTGCTCTTTGCCGCTGATGCCTTGAGCTTGCATGCCGCGCCGCAGCTTCTTTTCGATTTCCTTCATGCGCTTCTCAGACCGCTTAAAACCCATCGCCCGCCTCAACTCCTCGGCTTCGCCTCCGCTGAAGCCTGCCGCGATCATCGCCATCCTTAATAGCTGCTCCTGGAAAAGAGGAACGCCGAGCGTGCGTTTGAGTACCGGTTCGAGCGCCGGATGCGGATAGGTGACAGGCTCGCGCTTTTGCCGCCGCTTGAGATACGGGTGCATCATCTTTCCGACAATGGGTCCGGGACGAATGATCGCCACTTGCACTACGATGTCGTAAAAGCGTTCCGGCTTGAGACGGGGCAGGCTGGACATTTGGGCGCGGCTTTCCACCTGAAATATGCCGACCGTATCCGCTTTTTGCAGCGCCTCGTAAACTTTCGGATCGTCTTGCGGTAAGTGAGCGAGATCGACCCGCTCGCCGTTATGGTTGCCGATAAGCTGCAACGTATCTTCGAGAACTGCCATCATGCCCAGCCCGAGAAGATCGATCTTGATGATGCCCATATCTGCGCAGTCTTCTTTATCCCACTGCGCCACCACGCGGCCCGGCATGGTGGCGGGCTCGAGCGGCACAACAGAATCGAGTTGGCCCTGGCAAACGATCATCCCGCCTGAATGCTGGCTCAGGTGCCGCGGCAGTTCCTGAAGGCTGATGCAGAGGTCGAGGAATTTGCGCGTGCGAGGATGCGAAAGGTCCAGGCCGCTTTGCTGAAAGTGATGTTCCAGCGTGTCGCGCGCATCCTCGTATTCCCAGCCGCCCACCAGGTTCGCCAGGCGATCCAGCGTCTGGCCGTCGAAGCCGAGAACTTTGCCGACCTCGCGCGCGGCGGAGCGGCCGCGATAAGTGATCACGTTCGCTGTCATGGCGGCGCCCCTCGCGCCGTATTCTTCGTAAATATATTGAATGGCGCGCTCGCGCTGATCGCGGGAGGGTAAGTCCAGGTCAATATCCGGCCACTCACCGCGCTCTTCGGAAAGAAAGCGCTCGAAGAGCAGGTCCATCCCGACGGGATCGACCGAGGTGATTCCGAGGGCATAACACACGGCACTGTTGGCTGCCGAGCCTCTGCCCTGAACCAGAATGTTGTGCTCGCGGCAGAAACGCACGATGTCCCAGACGATCAGGAAATAGCCTTCCAGCTTGAGCTTTTCGATCAAGGCAAGCTCGCGCTGCACTTGCCGTTCTGCCGCCCGGTTGCCTTGCCCATAACGATGAAGCACGCCCTCCTCAGCTCGCTGTCGCAGAAAAGAAGCCATCGTCTGGCCGGGTGGAACAGGATAGCGTGGAAATTCATAGCCCAGGTTTTCGAGAGTGAATTGGAGGCGCGAAGACAATTCCTGGGTTTTGGCCAATGTTTCCGGCCAATCCGCAAAGATCCGGGCCATCACTTCAGGGGGTTTGAGATAGCGCTCCGCGTTGCGGGAGAGCAACTGGCCGGCGGTTTCGAGCGTGCGATGGTGGCGAAGGCAGGTGAAGACGTCGCAAATCTGGCGCTCTTCCGGAGTGGCATGGCAGACTCCATTGGTAGCGATCAAGGGCATGTGCAGGCTGCGTGCGAGCGCCACAGCCGCCTGGTTGCGCGCTTCCTCGGCCCGGTCGAAGTGGCGTTGTAATTCCACATAGACTCCATGCTTCCCGAAAACTTCCCGCAAATGCTCGAGGCAGGAGCGCGCGCTTTCGACGCCCTCGCCTAGCGCTGCGGCCAAAGGTCCTTCGTCGCCTCCCGTCAGGCAGATGAGCCCTTCGGCGAATTCTGGGAGTTCCTGCGGATGAATGGCACCCTCGCCTTTCTTGGCACGTAATTTCATTCGCGTGATCAAGCGGCAAAGGTTTTGGTAACCGGTGCGTGTTTCAGCCAGCAGCGGGTAACGGAAGTCCTGGGTCGAAGTGATCTCCGCTCCAACGTGAGCGCGGACACCCAGTTTTTTGGCGGCCATGTGAAGGCGGGGCGCGCCATAAACACCGTCGCGATCCAGCAGCGCGATGGCGGGCATTCCAAGGTCTCGCGCTCGCTGCACAAGGTTCTCGGGCAAGGATCCGCCCTCGAGAAAACTAAAAGCGGAGCGGGCATGAAGCTCGATAAACATTGAAATATAGACCAATGAATCAATGACTCAATCTCTTTCAGTCGTATTCTCCCTGCAAGTACCATTCGTTGCAGGCACAGTCACGATAGAGAGAATACAGAGCGGTTGTTTGCGCCGTCCTGATTTCGATATCCCATTCTTCGCGGTCCCAGCTTTCTTCCCACCAGCCGCCGGACTTGAGCCAGGGCCCGGCCGCAGCGACGATCTTTCCGCGAACGAGAGAAGAGGTAAGGCGCCGGGGGTGGCCGAAGCTGAGTTGCACGCAGGCGGGTACAGGCGGACGGAAAAGGCGGAGAGCAATCGTTGATTTCTCCCTGAGCGAAAGGGGTGGAGTAACTCCGGCCAGCCGCTTGTTTTCAGGAGGCCGCTTGTCTTCAGGAGGATTGAACCTTGCCATGTGGAAGGCATGAGGCTTGTGGGTATCCGCGAGTTGTGGTGAGCCCACGTTGCCGCTTCCTACTACCGCCGCGACGCGAGCCAGCGTCAGCTCCAGTTTTTCAGGATCGGGCAAACAGGGAGTAAACAGCCCGCCCTGGATGGTACGGCGTCTGCCCGGCTGCGCCACCACCTCAATCTTGGTCACAGGCGCCCGAGGGAGGTCCGATTCCAGCCGCAACCGCCAGAGCTTGAAGAATAGACACGCGTCATTGACAGGTGACGGGAAGCTCAAGGTGCGAGCGTAACGATGATGAGACGAGAGATGAGAGACAAGAGTCGAGTCCGGCTGGAGTTCGTCGTCGCCGGCATGGCCCGAACCCCAATTCTTGTGTTGCGTCCCGGCTGATTTCGCTTTGCCCATCGCAGTCCTTTGTTCTTCCGGATCTTTGGCTAATTCCAGCCGCAATTGCAGCTCTTGGGCTGCCAGCGACCTGATTGAAAGGCGCTTGGAAAGCCGGTTGAGCACACTCGCGAGGATAAAGTCCAGTTCACCGAGTGTTGTGGCCGGGGCCTCAAGCTCCCAACTTTCTTCGAATGGTTCTGTTTCATGGCTAACGATCAGCGAACGGAAGCGTTTGCCGAGCGCCAGTTCCTGTAAGCGGACGCCCTCCTGCCCTAATCGCTCTGAAAGCGGCAAGAGAGGCAGCTCTGCCAGCTCTTTCAGCAGATCAATGCCCCAGAGATGCAGGATGTCGAGCGTTTCAGGATGAGGGTTGAGGATATTGACCGGCAGCGTTCCTAACTTCCGCGCTTCTTCTCCGAAAGGAATGATTGTCGTGCCGGGAAACCCTCGTGCGGCCAAAATAGCCGTATCCGGATTGGCGGCGATGGCCAGATGGACGGTTAGATCCAGTTCGCGAGCCTGCTGTAAAAATCGCGAGGCGATTTTAGAGGGCGGCCCGAAGAGTTTTTCCAGGCCCTGAAGGTCAACGAGCGCCGTATCCTCCGCGGTGTCTTCTACGCGAGGAGAAGAGGATCTCGCGCAATCGAGCAAAGCCGCATGGATGGAGTTTTCCTGCGCTCTGGACCGGCGCCGAATGGCAGCACGTTGTGCAGCCTGTGTCATGGTCATGCCGAAGGTGACGCCCGCTGCGCGAGCCGCGCCGGTTGCTGCAATGACGGTGCGGCCTTCGAGCAAGGCGATCGCTTGATGGAACGCTTCCGGCTCGCCGCGCAAGCTCGCTTGAAGAGAAAAATCCGGCATGTAAAGACAGGCAAAATTCATACTCAGCTCCACGCCGGCCATGCTTTAAGAGAGGCGCGAGCTCCAGGTTGAAATCTGTGCCTCGATCGGAGCGCTTCAGCACTCGATCGCAGGTAAGAGAGCAACCGCGCGTGGGAAGGGTGGCGCGATTCGCCCTTCGGAAAAATACCGGGCAGTGCGCTCTTGCCTGAAATTGCCGGCCATCGAGACCAGCAGGTGGTTTCTCCTTTCAGGCGCACCACCAGCGAAGCGGGAGTTCCAACCGTAGGCTCGCGCTCCAGCACGATGAAAGCGGCGCGCGTTTGGCTCACCGCTCCTCGCAGGCGAAACCATACCGAAAGAGGAATGCGCCGCATGGAATGCACTGGAACTTCAGCGAGATCAACGGCCACAACTCCAAAACCGCCTCCTTCAAGAAGCCATTCCGCTGAACGCACTGCCTGTTCCACTTGCTGGCAACGAACCCATAGCAAGCGCGTCAGGTCAATGCCGGCCGCAGCGGCCGAGTGAGGGTCAAATTGATCCTGAGCGTCTAAGAGGGCGCATAATTCGCCTTTGGCCACAATCCTGGCTATGACTGAGAGTAACAAGGCCGTGCGGCCTGAGGATTCCGGTCCGCAAATTTCGGTTATGCTTCCCCGCGGCAATCCACCAACCAGCCGATCGAATGAAGGAACGGAAATCATTTCGGGAGCGATCGCCGGGCTATAGGCGAATGGAGAAGGGAAGCGGCGATCCAAAGTGGATTCCAGATGGGTTCGCAACAGAGCAGCATTCATGAAACAGGCTCCTTACCCGGCACTTTCGCTTTTTGTTCGCCTCTCCAATCATAAAAACCAACTCACCCTAAAGTCAACCCATTGCCGAAACCCATACTTTTCTTGCCGCAGACTCTCCCAGATTGGCGGAGCGATGGCCCATACGCAGGCTGAGGGTGGCGTCGTAATTGCGGCTAACAACTTTCACTTGGGCTCGCGGTCTGAGTCCCAGACGATCGAAATATTCCAGCAGGAGGTGGTCCCGCTCGTTCATGCATTCGATCCGGACCATGGAACCAGGCGCCGCTTCCCAGAGCTGTTGGAGTCCCATCCGGCGCCGCTCGTCTGCGCTCTTGTTGATTTGATTTCCGTGAGGGCAAGGGGCCTCACGGCCGAGCTTTTCGATGAGCTTCTGCTCTAAATCCTCGGAAACCGAGTGTTCCAAACGTTCTGCCTCAACGTGAAGCTTGTACCATTCCATTCCCAGCAACTCGTGAAGCATCCGCTCGATCAGGTGGTGGCGAAGCCGGAGCTTATCCGCGATCTCGCGCCCCGCCCGCGTCAATGTAATTCGTCCCTTCCGATCCACCTCGACCAGCCGGTCTCTTCGCAAGCGCCGGAGCGCCAAGGCCACTGCAGGAGCGCTCACGTTGAGCCAACGCGCAACGGTGGCCGCAATGACGGGTCCCTCCTCCTCAGATTCCGCTTCAGCGACTGCTTTTAAATAATCTTCCTTGGATACCGTCAGTTCCATGGCGCTGGCGCCTGCCCTCACGAAAGATTTCTGCAGCCTTCTCATCATGCCAGTAACCGCGGCGGGAAGCGGCTTAGCGAATATTTCTATTATATTATCAACCCTAGTTCATCGGTTGCTGTTAAATTGCCTGATCTACGGCGAAAGTGGCATACGGAGGGAGCGTGGATGGACAAGCTAATTCTGCTGCCGAGCCCGCGAGGACGAACCTGCCCGGCCATGGGTCTTGGCGCTGGAGACAGCTTGACGGTACAATAGCTGCCTGATGGAAGAACGTGATTTCTTTGACGAAGAAGAATTGACAAAGCCTGCCACGCTTTCGTGCCTCCACTGCCGGCGGGCGGATACTTATGAAATCCGCTGGCTGAGGCGGACGAAGAAAAAGGCGCTTCGCGGCCCGGCCGACGACCAGGACCGTCTTCGTTTCGCCAAGGCAAGATCCTACATGCTGCGTCGTGACGATCTGGTGATGTGCAAGAACCCGCGGTGCAGGAAGCGGTTCGACGTCACGGGCCTGCAATCGGTGGTGTTTCTCGATCAATGAAGAATCTTGGCATTCTCCTTTCCGGCCGTGGCTCGAATTTCGAAGCGATCGCACGGGCCGTTGCTGCCGGCGAGATTCCGGCAAAGATTGCCTTGGTGGTGAGCAACCGGGCTGAAGCGGCAGGTCTCGAGCGGGCTCGGGCGCTGGGCTTGCCTGCGCTGTGCATCCCCTCCAAGGGAAAGCCTCGAGAAGCTTTCGATCGGGAAGTGATTGAGGCGCTCAAGACTCGCGGCGTAGAGTACGTTTGCTTGGCGGGCTTCATGCGGGTGCTGGGGCCGGACTTGGTGCGAGAATTTCCCAATCGTATTTTGAACATCCATCCGGCGCTTCTGCCGTCTTTCCCCGGCACGGACGCCCAGAAGCAGGCGCTCGATTACGGAGTGAGGTTTACCGGGTGTACCGTGCACCTCGTGGACGAGGGCGTGGATACCGGCCCTATCATATTGCAGGCAGCCGTGCCCGTGTTCGACGATGATACCGAGGAGACGCTTTCCGCCAGAATCCTGGAACAGGAACACCGCATTTACCCCGAAGCGGTCAAGCTGCTGGTCGAGGGACAGATTGAAGTGAAGGGCCGGCGTGTACGGCTGAATAAGGGAGCGGCGGCGGCTTCGGGGCGGTCACCCGCACCATGACCACCGACGAGCAATTAGCCTACCTAACCAAAGGGGTTGAGGAAACCATCCGCGTGGAAGAGTTACGAGCGCGGCTGGAAAGCGCGGCCGCGGCGCGCAGACCTCTGCGCGTCAAGGCCGGCTTCGACCCCACGGCCCCGGATCTTCACCTTGGCCACACGGTGCTGCTCCGCAAGATGAAGCACTTTCAGGATCTCGGCCACACCGTCATCTTTTTGATTGGAGATTTCACGGGCCTGATTGGCGATCCATCCGGGCGCTCCGTGATTCGCAAGCCGATGACGCCAGAGGAAGTGGCAGCGAACGCGGAGACTTACAAGCGGCAGGTTTTCAAGATCCTCAACGCAGAGAAGACCGTTGTGGACTTCAACAGCCGTTGGCTGGGCGCGCTGACCGGCCGCGACTGGATCGCCTTGTGCTCACGGTACACTTTGGCGCGCCTTATTGAGCGAGACGATTTTTCCAAGCGTCTTAAGGAGCAGAAGCCGATTGCGGTGCACGAGCTGCTCTATCCCTTGAGCCAGGGTTATGACTCCGTAGCGCTTGAAGCCGACGTGGAGTTGGGAGGCACCGACCAGAAGTTCAATCTGTTGGTGGGGCGCGACCTGCAGCAGGAGTACGGGCAGCCGGCGCAGATCATTATGACCATGCCCATTCTCGAGGGCCTTGACGGCGTCCAGAAAATGTCCAAATCGCTGGGGAACTATGTGGGCATTAGTGAACCGCCGGCCTCTATGTTCGGAAAGCTGATGTCGATCTCCGACACGCTCATGTGGCGCTATTACGAGCTCCTGACCGATCTTTCCCGAGGTGAGATTGCTGGGCTAAAACACTCCGTGGACTCAGCAACGACGCACCCAATGGAAGCGAAGAAGGCCTTGGCACGCCGCATCGTGGCAGATTTTCATGGGCCGGAAGCCGCGCAGCAAGCGCAGAAAGATTTTGAGGCGCAGTTTCGCGATAACGCTTTGCCTCACGATCTCGACACTCGTTCGATTATCCTGAACGAGCCGCTAAAATTGTCGAGGGTGCTCACCGGGATCGGATTCTTCGAGTCGAATGCGGAGGCGCAGCGCAAAATGAAGGAAGGCGCCGTGCATCTCGCAGACTTTGACGCTGCGGGCGAACTCCAGTGGACGCGCATCACCGACCCCACTTGGGTACTCGACCCCAGCGATCATTCGGAAGTGGTCGTTCGCGCCGGATCGAGGCGGCTGGTGAAAGTGAAGGTGAATAGAACCACCGCGGGTGATGAATAGCGCAAGCCGCTGGCGTCCGTCACTGTTTGGATTTAGATTGCGCTTCGGGAGGGAGTAAAGTGAGGTTAATGGTGACGTCGCCGCGGGAATCGAGCGAGCTGACTCCGCGCACCTTGGACGTCATGCCGTGATAATGGGCTTGCAGCCGGAAGTCGTCGAAAGTGCTCAACCCGTCAAATACATAGTTGCCTCCCGAGCCGGTGTATATGGCTTGAGATTTGTTGGTCTCGATATCAGTCAGAACGACGGACGCGCCGCTGACGCCCCGGCCGGAAGAGTCGAGGACCATGCCGGAGATGGTCCGTGTCGGGATCGGCTTCTGCTTTGCGTCCGTCCGCAACGGTGAGACGAGTAGCGCGCTCAGGCAGAAGATCACGCTACCGGCCAGGAGCCGGCGGGCACGTAACCACTCGTCCGCTTCACGGATCACACGACGCCTACCAACCGTTTCCATTCTCGTCTTCATCCTCTTCGTCCAGCACCGTATTGAGTTCCACCGGATTGGTGCTCACGACTTCGAGCTCCGCTCCGCATTCCGGGCAGTCCAACGTCTGCCCTTCTTCAACTTCTTCGTCTTCCATATCGATCGTGCCTTCGCACTCAGGACAAACTGCCATCGGTCACCCCCGATCTGGCCTCAACACTCGTCAAGGATGCAGCTCTCACGGCCGGCAACCCCCGCGTGCGTTCGGTCCATAAGAAACGAGCGAAGCGAGAAACTCGCACTCACCATCCGCCCGTCCAACTCCAGTGATTAATGTGCGACAGAAAGGCAGAATTTTCAACCCCCCGAAAAAGGGCCGATTCGCTGATGAATAGCAGCACGCGGTGATTCGCAGTTCGTTGGGAGTAGCCGTTACAGGGCGCACGCGCCCCTTCAAATCACTCGGCGGCGGTGAACTCTGTGGCAGTTTTCGATTGACGAACACAGCTCTCCCATCGAAAATCAGAAGAGCGGGGTTCTGCCGGGTTGCAACGCCAGCCAAGGGAGGGCGATTTGAAAAAGATCATCGTATTTGCCGTATGC
>JASHON010000103.1 GCA_030041095.1 Terriglobia bacterium | reverse complement strand
CCGTCTAAAGGTTTGTGGAGCGAAGAGGGCTGCAAAAGAGGAGAAATCTCATGCGTGAAAATAAAAAAAGGTTCTTGAAGGAGAATCTGCTGGGCCTCAGTCTCACCTGCATCGGCATTCTTCTCCTGGCGTTTTCGTTAATCCTGCATTTCGATCATCAGACGGATCCCTTTGTCCTGGCCAGTGGCAACGGTTTGGACGGTCCGGACATTCAGTCGCTCGAACGCGAGAATCAGGCTTACGAGCGGATCGCAGACGCCGTTTTGCCGACTGTCGTGGCTATTGAAACGACTCAGGTGATCAACGTTCAGCAATCACCGTTTGGCATGGACCCATTTTTCCGGCAATTCTTCGGAAACATGCTTCCGGGCCTTCCCGGCCAGCAGGAAAAAGAAAAATACCTCGGCAGCGGCGACATTATTTCGCCGGATGGATACATTTTAACCAATAACCACGTGGTCGCACACGGTAAGACCATTCAAGTGACTCTTCACGACGGACGCATGTTCACTGGAAGGGTTGTAGGCGCCGATCCGAGATCGGATGTAGCCGTGGTGAAAATAGACGCTCACGACCTGCCCACGATCGTCCTGGGTAATTCCGCCAACGTGCACGTTGGGGACATGGTGATGGCTTTTGGAAATCCCTATGAGCAGCTTTTCACGATGACCAAAGGAATCGTCAGCGCCATGGGCCGTGCGTACGCCGTTGGGAACAACAGTTACCCGGAGGACTTCATCCAAACCGACGCGGCCATTAATCCAGGCAACTCCGGCGGCGCGCTCGTCAACGTACGCGGGCAATTGATCGGCATTCCCACCTGGATCCTTGGCGGTAACTCCGGACCTGGCGGGCAAGGCACGTCCATTGGTATCGGCTTTGCCATTCCAATCAACACAGCGCAGCATATCGCGGACGACCTGATCAAAACCGGCAAGGTGACTCGTGGATATCTGGGGGCGAACGTAAGCCCACTGAGCGGACCGCTGGCCAAGGAATTTGGTGTGCCGGATACTAATGGGGCGCTGATCCAGAACGTCGAATCCGGCGGCCCGGCAGCAAAAGCAGGGCTAAAGAACGGTGATGTCATTCGCACGTTCAACGGCGAGCCGGTGCGAGGCTCTAATGAGTTGACGGCAGATGTGATGGATGCCGATCCTGGCACGACCGTGACGTTGGGCATTATTCGGAATGGCAAGCACATGACCCTTCAGGTCACTCTCGGCACACGTCCCGCTAATTTAAGTCTCAACTCGGGCGTCGGCCAGGTTTCGAGCGGACCGTTGGCCGGGGTTAGCGTAGCAAACCTCACCTCAAACTTCCGACAACAGTTGGGAATCCCGTCGGACGTTTCTGGAGTTGTGGTGACGCAAGTGGACCCCAGTAGCCCGGCCGCAAACGCATTGGGCCAGGGCGACGTCATCATGAGCATCGATCACCATTCTGTCCGCAACGTGACGGACTTCAATCGGATGGCATCGGAGACGGCGCACGATCAGCGGACGCTGTTGCGGGTGATCCATCAGGGCGAGCCCATGTACATTGTCATTTCGACAGGCGATAACGGGCAGTGACGGCGATGGCTGAATGGCTGATCGGCCTGCGGGAGCGCAGTGTCTACGCTTTGGGGTCCTGCCGCTCCCGGCTCCGGTTGCTCTTCGGAGGTTTCAGCCGTCGCGCCGGAGACTTCGTGACCGGCTGTAAAGCGCTGCGGCGTCGCCGTGGCGCTCCAACTCCGAGCAAAGAGCTGCGAGGTTGTTAAGTGTCGTGGAAACGCAGGGATGGTTCTGTCCAAGGCGAGCAAGCCAGAAGGCGAGCGACTGTTGGAGCAGCCGAAGCGCTTCCGCCCGCTTTCCCTGTGCTTCGCATATGAGACCAAGATTGTTAAGCGCCGCACCGCGGGAAAGCCCGCTGGATTCCTGGTGAAGCTCTGAGGCCGAAAGAGCCTCTCGATAGAGCTTTTCAGCTTCCGCCAACTTTCCCTCCCGCTCGCATTCTTCCGCGCGGGCTTGAGGGCTTTCCTTCGCCAAGGCCGCATCCAGCTCATCCATATAGATAGGGATCATGGCGCCGGCCGCAGTCCTCTCACTACTGGCGTTAGTTTTTTGCACTAAAGGCTGCGGATGATAAGAGACGGAGTCCTCCTGCGAAGCCCTCACCTGGCGCTCACTCCCCCGCGCCGGACGGGCAAGAGGGATGCGAGCAGCGGAGTTGTGGCTGCGGCCCACGTCATCAGCCAAATTCTCCAAACGCGCGCGTATTTTAGCGGTGAGCGGATGATCGGAGCCAAGCGTTTTTTCACGGATGGCCAGCGCGCGTTCATAATAGCGCCCGGCGCCATCCCAATCGCGCGCTGCTTCACACGTTGATCCCAGCAAGCTCAAATCAGTTGCAACGTCCTGGTGTTCGGACCCAAGGGCAACTTCATCAATCGCCAGAACGCGTTCGTAAAGCTGTCTTGCCTCTTCGTATCGCTGGCCGGCCGTACAGCATTCGGCAAGGTTGTTAAGAACCGCCGCAACTTCCGGATGGTCAGTTCCTAAACCTTCCTCCTTGATGGCCAGAGACCTCCGGAACAAAGGCTCCGCGTCCGCATATTTCCCCAGGGCGCAAAAGATCGCGCCCATATTGTTTAGCGCCGTAGCGACGAGCGGATGCTGAGGTCCGAGCGCCTTCAGCCAGATTCGCAAGGCATCTTGAAAAAGAGGCATGGCTTCCGCGAACCTGCTCTGAAATTTATAGAGCATCGCGAGATTGTTCAGCGCCACCGTCGAGGAAGGATCATTATTCCCTCCGGATTCCCTGCCCACTTCGAGCGCATGCCGGTATTGCTCCTCAGCCTGCTCCCACTTCTCCTGTGCGGCGTAGAGAGCGCCAAGGCTGTTGTGAACGCGTGCAAGTTGCTCGCGATTGCGAGACGGCGCGTTCTGAACTTGCGCGAGCACGCTCAGGAATACCCGCTCGCTGTCATCGAATTTGCCTTGTGCCCGGAGCGCATCACCCAGAGAATTCAGAGTGGCAGCAAGCCGGGGGTCGCCAGGTTCAAACGAGCGCGCCGCCTCAGCAGCCGCCACGTACTCGCGCACTGCTTCAAAATATTGGGCGCGCTCAGACGCGCGCTTTGCCGCGCGAATGCTCTGCTGCCACACTTGATCGGGTCCGGCAGATTGAGGTTGACGGCTAGAGTCCATTCACGATTCCTGGTTCGTCAAGAAGTTTGCCTCGTTGGCTGTCATGGGCCCCGCCGTCGCCGCAACGCTTCGTCTTTCCCGCTCGCCGCATGCCCATGACCGCATTATCGCACTGTTCTGGGAGCTCGAAAGCACGCTCCAGCCTGGAGCCATGCTCGAAAAGCGGGTTGAATCAATTCCGCTTCGCTAAGCCGGCCCGACTCTTCGAGAGCACCCCATTGAAAATGGAGGCAATGGAAAATGGCGGCCTTGCCTTTGGTTTTTGCACAGTGTAGGATGCTCGCCTGATGTCGAGCCCGGCGCGAGGTGATGAGAAGTGGCGTTCCACGGACTGAGCCTGGAGGGAAAACAGGCGCTGGTTTTTGGAGGAACGAGTGGCGTTGGAAGAGCCATCGCTCACGGGCTGGCCGAAGCTGGCGCGAACGTGGTTGCGGTGAGCCGGCGAGCTGACGAAGTTGAAAAGACAGGCGCGGAAATTCGGTCGCTAGGGCGTGAGACGCTGGAAATAACGGCGGACGTCACTCACCGCGAGGATGTGGATCGGGCCGTCAGCGCCATGGTGCGCGATTTTGGGCGCATCGATATCCTCGTGAATTCGGCCGGTACGACGCAACGAGTGCCGTCACTCGATCTCGACGATGAAACCTGGAATCGGATCCTGAGCGTGAACCTGAACGGGACGTGGCTCGCGTGCCAAATCGCAGGCCGCGTCATGTGGAACCAGGGCTACGGCCGGATCATCAACATCGCTTCCGTGGCTTCCTTCCTGAGCCTTCACGAAGTGGGGGCCTATTGCGCGAGCAAAGGGGCAATCGCCATGCTCACGCGCGCCTTAGCCTGCGAATGGGCGCCCTACCACATTGCCGTGAACGCGATCGCACCCGGCTACTTTGAGACGCCGCTGAACCGCGCGATCATCTACGATCCGCGCCGCAAATCGTCCATTCTTTCGCGCACGCCGCTCGGCCGCTTTGGAAACCTTGAAGAACTGAAAGGAGCAGCCATTTTCCTGGCCTCTGACAGCGCCAGCTTCGTCACCGGGGAGATTCTGGCCGTGGACGGAGGAATGATGGCGCTGGGTGTCGGAGCGGGCGAAACGCTCAGTGACCCATGACGGGCGGAGGGCCGAATTCACACCAACCGGCCGCAGGTAGCGCATGACGGGGTATCGCTTACCGGCCGGTACTCGGAGTTCACCACCCGCGGCTCGCTATTCTACCGTGACGCTTTTGGCAAGGTTGCGGGGCTTGTCGACGTCACAGCCGCGCAGCACCGCAGAGTGGTAGGCAAAGAGCTGCAACGGCACCACGGTAAGCAGCGGCATCAGGATGCTGTGATTGGCCGGGACCTCCACCACATGGCTCACGAGCGGCGCAAGCCGCGTGTTGCCTCGCGTTGTGAGGGCCAGCACGGGTCCTTCGCGTGCCCGGATTTCCTGAATGTTAGAGACCATCTTCTGGTAGGAGCTATCCTCCGGCGCGAGAGCGATCGTGGGAAACGATGGATCGATCAGGGCAATGGGCCCGTGCTTCATTTCGCCGGCGGCGTAGCCCTCCGCGTGAATGTAGGAAATCTCCTTAAGCTTGAGCGCACCCTCCAGCGCCACGGGATATTGATATTTGCGGCCGATATACAGGAAATGAGAATTGAGGCAATAGGCCTGGGCAAGCTCGCGCAGGCGCTCGGACTGGACGAGGATTTCTCGAATCTGGCCGGGGACCTCTTCGAGGCCGCGTAGCAACTTCTCGCCTTCTTCATACGAAAGATCGCGGCCTCGCCCCACGAGCAGCGCCATCAACAGGAGAATGGTCAATTGTGAGATGAACGACTTCGTCGATGCCACTCCCACCTCAATCCCGGCGTGTGAGTAAACACCGGCATGGGTTTCGCGCGCGATCGTGCTTCCCACCACGTTCACTAATCCCAGTACCAGCGCGCCTTTCCTCTTTGCCTCGCGCAGCGCCGCCAGTGTATCCGCCGTTTCGCCGGATTGGCTGATGGCCAGAACGACGGTATTCTCCCGAATGTTCAGCTTGCGATAGCGAAACTCCGAGGCCAGCTCAGTTTCCACGGTCAGATCGGTCAGCGTCTCAAAAGCATATCGCGCATAAAGGCCGGCGTAATAAGAAGTGCCGCAACTTACAATGATCAGGTGCCGAGCCTTCTCCAGGCGTTCCGTCACGGATTCCAGGCCACCCAGCTTCGCGACTCCTTCGGAATGGTTCAAGCGCCCGCGCAACGCATTTTCCACAGCTTCCGGCTGCTCGAAAATTTCCTTCAGCATGAAATGCGGATAAGAGCCAAGATCCATGGCTTCAGGAGATGTTTCGAGCGACTGCGTTTCGCGCCGGATGGCGCGGTTATCGAGCGTCTTGATGAAGAATCGGCCCGGCTCGAGTCGCGCAATTTCGTTGTCCTCCAGATAAACCACTTGATCCGTGCGCCGCGCCAGCGCGGAAACGTCCGAAGCGGCAAGCGATTCATCTTTCCCGATTCCCAGCACGATGGGACTGCCGCGGCGCGCCACGACGACTTCTTGCGGGTGGGATGAGTGAATGACCGCAATGCCGTAGGTACCCTGCACATCCTGCAAGGCGCGCTGGATGGCAGCCTCGAGATTGCCGGAATAATAACTCTCGATGAGGTGGCTGAGCACCTCCGTGTCCGTCTCCGTGCGGAACCGGTGTCCGGCATCGGAAAGAGTCTTTTTCAGGCGCTGATAATTCTCGATGATTCCGTTATGGGCGAGAAAGATTTTGCCGGAACAATCCGTGTGCGGATGGGCATTGGGTTCCGTGGGCTTGCCATGCGTAGCCCAGCGAGTATGCGCGATCCCGATCGTCCCCTCAGGCCGGTCAGCCTCCACGCGCTCTTCGATACAGGCAACTTTCCCCACGGCCTTAGCCAGGTATGGACGGTCATTGAGAATGGCGATGCCGCTCGAATCGTATCCCCGATATTCCAGCCGCTTCAGACCTTCAATCAGAATTCCCCGCGCTGTCTGTCCACCTACATACGCCACGATGCCGCACATGTTTCACTCTCCGTGTGAGCATGAGCTACTTGCTCTCCTCGCCACGCTTGGGAGGCTAGGGAAAGAGTTATGAGGCCTTGTCTCAGGGCTTTTTTGTATTATTTGCTCAGACATGGAAGTTCCGGGGCTGTTCCCGCCTACTGCAGAACCATTAGCCCCTGCTGAGGGTTTTACCCGATCCCAAAAAAGTTGCAACCTTTCCTGCCGCTCGCGCGTCTACACAAGTAACCAACACTTATGACTACCTGGGGAGGTGGGTAGCGCTTAGGGCAACCAAGTTATCCACTTCCTCCTTCCTTTCACGAGCCGTCAGATATCAGTGGTCAGCGATCAGCAAGCGTGTGGTGCCGCTTCAAGGCTCATAATCCAAAGCCGGAGCCAGCCAGCGCTCCACGGTCTGCAAGTCCATCCCTTTGCGCCGGTGATAATCCAGCACCTGGTCGCGGCCGATCTTGCCCACAGCAAAATAGCGGGAGTCGGGGTGGGAAAAATAGAGTCCGCAAACGGACGCTGCAGGCAGCATGGCAAAGCTTTCGGTAAGATGAATGCCCGTCGTTTCTTCCGCTCGAAGCAGGTCAAATAGCAACTTCTTTTCCGTGTGATCGGGATACGCAGGGTAGCCGGGCGCTGGCCGGATGCCGCGGTACCGCTCGTGGATGAGATCGTCATAGCTCAGGTTTTCCTCATTGCCGTAGCCCCAGGCCTTCCGGGCGCACCGGTGTAACAACTCGGCCAGCGCTTCCGCCAAGCGGTCTGCCAATGCTTTCACCATGATGGCGTTGTAATCGTCATGATCGCTCTCAAACTCCGCCACCAGCGATTCCGCGTTCAGCCCTGCTGTCACTGCGAATGCACCGAGGAAATCCCGAACGCCCGTTTCCTGCGGAGCGATGAAATCCGACAGCGCAAGGTTGCCATGCCTCTCAGCCTTTTCCATCTGTTGGCGGAGGGTGCAGAAAACGCCGGCCACCCGCGACCGGGATTCGTCCGCGTAAATCTCGATGTCGTCTCCCGCGCTATTGGCGGGAAAAAATCCCATCACTCCGCGCGCCGTAAGCCGCTCTTGCTCCACAATTCTCGCCAGCAGGCGCTGAGCATCATCGAAAAGCTCACGCGCTTTGGGGCCGACCTCCGCGGAATCGAAAATCTTCGGATAAGTTCCGCGAAGCTCCCAGGCGTGGAAGAACGGCGTCCAATCAATGTAAGGAACAATGTCCGCGAGCGGCGCCGGGTCGTAAACCCGCGTGCCCAGGAAAGACGGCCGCGCGGGCGGTGACTTTGTCCAGTCGAAGACGGGCTTTCGCCGACGCGCTTCCTCCAGGCTCACCAAGGCCTGGGCATGCGGGCGATGAATCTGGCGTAGTTTGTCCTGTTCGCGCCGGTTATCTTCTATGAACGCGAGTCGCATCTCCGAACTCTTCAGCCGGCTGACCACCCCGACCGCGCGCGAGGCGTCCTGGACGTGGACGACAGGAGAAGAATAAGCAGGCGCAATCTTCACCGCGGTATGGATTTTGCTCGTCGTTGCTCCACCGATGAGGAGGGGTACCCTGAACTGCTCGCGCTCCATTTCCTTCGCCACGTGGATCATTTCGTCGAGTGAGGGAGTAATCAAGCCGCTGAGACCGATCATATCGGCCTCCGCGTCGCGGGCCGCCTTAAGGATCTTTTCGCACGGCGTCATAACACCCAAATCGATGACCTCATAATTGTTGCAGCCGAGCACGACCCCCACGATGTTCTTACCAATATCGTGCACGTCGCCCTTCACCGTGGCCATGACGATGCGCGCCTCCGCTTTGTGACCTCCGTTAGCTCTCTTCTCCGCTTCCATATAGGGCAGCAGCCAGGCAACAGCCTTCTTCATCACGCGGGCGCTCTTCACCACCTGCGGCAGAAACATCTTCCCCGATCCGAACAGGTCGCCCACAACGTTCATGCCGTCCATCAGTGGACCCTCGATCACGGCGAGCGGCTTGCCGAATTTCTGCAGCGCCTCTTCCGTATCCGCATCGATGAAATCGACAATGCCTTTCACCAGCGCGTGTTTCAGTCTCTCTTCCACCGGCTCTCGCCGCCATGCTTCTTCCTGTGCCTCGGCTTTGTCGCGCGGCTGCACCGAGTCGGCAAAAGCCAGCAGGCGCTCCGTCGCGTCCGGCCGGCGATTGAGCAACACATCCTCGACGCGATGGCGCAGCTCGCGAGGGACCTCCTCGTAGATGGCGAGTTGGCCGGCATTGACAATGCCCATATCCATGCCTGCGCGAATGGCATGGTAGAGGAACGCCGAATGCATCGCCTCGCGGACGGTGTTGTTCCCTCGGAAAGAAAACGAAATATTGCTGACTCCTCCGCTGACCTTGCAGCCGGGCAGCGTAGCCTTAATCCGGCGTGTTGCCTCGATGAAATCGATGGCATAGTTGTTGTGCTCTTCAATTCCTGTGCCGACGGTGAAGATGTTCGGATCAAAGATGATGTCCGTGGCCGGAACGCCCACATCCTCGGTGAGAATCCGGTAAGCCCGTGACGAGATCGAAACCTTGCGCTCCACGTTATCCGCTTGGCCTTGCTCGTCAAACGCCATCACGACCATGCTGGCGCCATAGCGCCGGACCAGCCGGGCACGCTCCTTAAAGCTCTCTTCGCCCTCTTTCAAGCTAATGGAATTAACGATGCCTTTGCCTTGAATACACTTCAGCCCGGCTTCAATGACGCTCCACTTGGAGCTATCAAGCATAATGGGAACGCGCGCGATATCCGGCTCGGACGCAAGATAGTTCAAGAAGGTGATGATGGCCTGCTCGCTGTCGAGCATGGCTTCGTCCATGTTCACGTCGAGAATCTGGGCGCCACCCTCCACCTGCTGCCGCGCAACGCCCAGCGCCTCTTCGTAGTTTCCCGTCTTGATGAGCCGGGCGAACTTAGGCGAGCCCGTCACGTTCGTGCGCTCGCCAATGTTGACAAAATTCGAATCAGGGCGCATCACCATCGGCTCGAGTCCGCTGAAGCGGGAAAGTGACGCGGGGCGGGGCGGGCGACGCGGAGCCAGACCGCGCACCGCCTCGGCAAAAGCCCGGATGTGAGCCGGTGTTGTTCCACAGCAGCCGCCCACAAAGTTTACCCAGCCATTTGCCGCAAAGTCCTTGAGGTCAGCGGACATGCTTTCCGGCGATTCGTCGAACCCTCCGAAGGCGTTCGGCAGCCCGGCGTTCGGATAGCAGGAAACGTAAATGGGAGCGAGACCGGAAAGTTCCTCGACGTACGGCCTCATCTGCTTGGGGCCGAGCGAGCAGTTGATGCCCACGCTGAACAGGCTGGCACGGTCGATGGAAATCCAGAATGCTTCGAGGGTTTGGCCGGAGAGCGTCCTCCCGCTCTGGTCAACGATGGTGACAGAAACCATCACGGGGATGCGGTGAGCCGTCTTTTCGAATAATTCGTCTATCGCGAATAAGGCCGCTTTGGCGTTGAGCGTATCGAAAATGGTTTCTACCAGGAGCACGTCGACCCCGCCGTCAACCAGGCCGCGGGCCTGTTCCCGATAGGCTTCACGCAATTGATCGAAGGTGACGGCGCGCGACGCGGGACTCGCCAGATCTTGCGAGGCAGAGGCCGTCCGGCTGGTGGGACCGATCGAGCCGGCCACGAAACAGTGACGGCTGGAACGGCCCGTTTCACGCTCGACGGCGCGTCGCGCCGCACGCGCACCGGCAACGTTCAGATCGTAGACGCGGCTCTCGAGCGAGTACTCCCTCATGGAGATCGCGTTTGAGTTAAATGTGTTGGTTTCGATGATATCCGCGCCGGCTTCGAGATACTGGCCGTGAATCGCTTCGACCATCTGCGGCTGCGTCAAGTTGAGAACGTCATTGCACAGCCGGAGCGGGCGGCCGTGGCCGGCAAATTCCTTGCCGCGATAATCCTCTTCGGTGAGCTTGCGGGCCTGAATCATCGTGCCCATCGCACCGTCGATGATGGCGATGCGCTCGCGCAGGAGGTCTTCAAGATGATGAAGCTGCTTTTGATGCTGATCTGTGATGAAGCTGAAGGTACACCTCGCTTGATGTGATGATCGGCTGAATCTGAGAAACTCGACGTGCTCTGAGGCCGCCAGCTTCCCGGCCAAGCACAGAGGCCGGTATTCGAGCCTTCCCTGCGCCTAGCTGAGCCTGAATTGAGCAGACAGAGCCCTACGTTAATATAATAACATCCGCCGGGCTTTACTGTTTGCTTGACGCTTCGACAAAGCGGCGCCACCCGCTCTCCCAATGGCCGCCTATGCCCGCATCGTGATTCAGCAAGTTTCTGCGCCACCTGGGCGACAAGTGCAAGTGGTAATTAATCAGTGGTTTGCAGACGGTGGTTGGTTGCATCGCGGGTGGCGCATACATCGCGCACTTTGCGATGTATGCGAGCCTTCAGGATCGCACACATGGCAACAGGCGGCCCCATGTGTGCCCCACCCAGGCATTGGCTGATGGCATCCTAAAGCCTATTTGTTCAATGGCCGGAAGACACGGTATAAATCACGATATCTCATTTATTTTCAGTTAATTATCAGGCGCTATAGTGTTAAGTTGTTTTTTTTCATTAACTTGTCAGCCTATTCGGGTTCACCATACATTAGATGCCGTTAATCTTCCTTTTTTCAAAAAGATATTTCGGTACCAAACGCGATCCTTTGTCTTAAACTAAGTTGCTCAGGTTGGCCATTTTGAGCTTCCGTAAGCCATGCTTTTTGAGTAAATTGATCAGGTTCAGATTCGCGTTTATCGAGAACCTGAGCCGCTGCGACCTACGGGTCACGCGAGACTCGGAACTGAGGGAGGAGCCGCGTTCGCAGAGAGGGTCTCAGGTCGAGAAATTATGATTAGTGTGTCTTTGCTGCGTGCCGGGCGGAGCTCTGCGCCCGGAAGCAGCTTCCAGATCAGCGCAGGTATGCCCGGCTGGCCCCTTTGGCAAGGCTCATCACCGTATCCCAGGCAGCGCCTGGAACACGAAGAGTATTCTGGAGCACTTGCTGCATTGCCGAAAGAAACCAGTCAAGGTCCTGCTTCGTAATGTTGAGGGGTGGGAGAAATTTGATTACTTCTGTATGATACCCGGCAACCTGTGCGAGGATGCGGTGCTCCTGCATGAGAGGCACGATAACCATCTGCCCGAAAATCGCGAAGTTCAGCGCGTGCAGCGCATCCCATGCCGCCTGGAGTTTGAGGGAATTCTCCGGCCGCTTGAAGTCGATACCGAACATCAGCCCCTTGCCCCTCACCTCACCGGCAAACGGGCAATCGCGCGTGATGTTTTCTAATTGCCGGATCGCGTACGTTCCAAGGGTCTCAGCGTTCTCCACAATGCCATCCTCTTCCATGACCGTTAGAGTGGCCAGCGCCGCGGCCATGGCGAGGTCGTTCTGGCCAAAAGTGTTCGAGTGGATGACGCAGCGCTCCATCGTATTGAAAACGGCGTCCATGATCCCGGGAGTGGTAACAACGGCGCCCACGGGTACGTAGCCTCCGGACAGCGCCTTGGCGACGCAGACGATATCAGGCTCAACATTGGGCCAGTGCTGATAAGCGAACCATCGCCCGGTTCGGCCTATCCCACACTGAACCTCATCTGCAACCAGCAAAGCCCCTGCCCTGCGACACAATTTCTGTGCTTCTTCGAGATATCCATCGCATGCGACGTCGCAGCTCTTCCCCTGGACGGTCTCAACAAAGAAGGCGGCAACGTCCTTTCGGGCCAGTGCCCGCTCAAGCGCGGCGAGGTCATTGAACGGGACCGACTCGGTCCAGGGCATCAGGTCGCCGAAGCGCTCGCGAAAGAATCCGGCGCCATTCAGCGAGAGCGATCCCACTGTAAGGCCGTGAAAGGCATGATCGCAGTAGAGAATCCGCTGCTTTGCCGTGAAGCAACGCGCGAATTTGATCGCAGCCTCAACGCTTTCGGCGCCTGAGTTGCAAAAAAATACGCGGGTTAGAGATTGGCCCTTGTGGGGCGCCGTACGGCTCGTGAGCTTTTCGGCAACCAGCCCGGCGAGTAATGAGCAGTCCATACGAACCAGGTTGGGCAGCTCGCGCGATAACACCGCTTCGAGCACCGATCGCACTTTCGGATGGTTTCTACCCAAAGCAAAAACGCCCCAGCCCGTCAGCATATCCAGGTAGCGATTGCCGCCAGCGTCGTAGAGATAACACCCTTGTCCCCTCACAAATTGCTTGTCGAAGCCGATGGTCTGCAGCATTTTGACGAAAATCGGGTTGATGTGCCGTGCGTGCAGCTCATATGTCCTGCCCTGCTGTTCGTCCAGCCACTTGAGAAAGTCTGTGCTCATTCAGAATCCTCGCAAACCTCTCCGCCATCGATACCCATATCATGGCCGCGAGTGACAACGTCTTTCATCATATGCCGGTTGGCCCATCTGACCAAGCGTCGTCGGCGCCGGCTTGGACCTCAGGACCTCGGGATCAATGGCTGCGCATGCGATTTCGACGCAGCCGCGGCTTTCGCTGTCTTTGCAATGCGCCGGTGGCGCCTGCCGACTTGGGAAATGTAGAAACTCCGGAGAACGGCGATTGCCGGCAAGATGCCGGCTCTACTTTCAGTAGTGCTAGTCTGGTTGAGATGGCGTTGCAATTCTCACTTCCATTCGATGCCGGCAAGGAGACGGACTTTGAGCCATTCCCCCCATGCCCCGCCGTATTTGCCTTGTTCGCCGAGCGCGAGCCGGTGGCCCAAGAGCAACCTTATCTCAGCGCCACACGCAACTTGCGCCATCGGCTCGCGCGCTTGCTCCAAGCGCCGGCAGAGCGCTCCCGGCGTCTGAATTTGCGCTCCTTCGCCCAGCGCATCGAATTTCAGCCCACCGGCTCCGCATTCGAGACACAGTGGTTGATGTATCAGCTTAACCGGCGCTATTATCCGCGACAGCTTCGCCGGCGGCTCCGCTTGCGGCCTCCGGCTCTAGTGAAGATCAAGCTCAAAAACCGCTTCCCCCGCTGTTACCCGACAAGCCGTCTGGCAGATGACGGCTCGCTCTATTACGGCCCCTTCCCTTCTGCCTCGGCGGCCGAACGCTTTACAGCGGACTTCCTCGATCTTTATAAAATCCGCCGCTGCACACCCGACCTCAATCCCCATCCGTCCCATCCCGGCTGCATGTACTCACAAATGAAGATGTGTCTCGCGCCATGCTTCGAGGGATGCACGGATGAAGAGTATCAGCAGGAATTGAAGCGCGTGGTCGCCTTCCTCGATTCGGAAGGCTCCTCCTTAATCCGGGAGCTTGAGGCGGACCGGGAATGCGCCTCAGCGCAGCTCGAATTCGAGCAGGCAGCGCAGGCGCATCGCCGGCTCGAAAAAGCAAATGACGTCATTCGGGAGCGCCCGGCCTTGGTTCGGGAAATCTCGAGCTTGAATGCCGTCCTCGTCTTACCCGGCGCGCAGGAGAAAAGTATCGCGTTTTTTCTGGTCAACGCCGGCCGGCTTTACGGGCCGGCCATTTTAGGCCTGGAAGAGAACGTCTCGAATCCTGTACCGCTGGACCAGCAAATTCAGCAACTGCTTGCGCCACTTGGCGGCGCTTCAGACCCTTGCAAGGGTGCAGTCCAACCCCTACCCGTGCCTCTCGCGGCCAAGACAGCCATCAACCCACCACGGCCGCTGCCGCCTTCGGAGCATCTGAGCCTTCTGGCGCGTTGGTATTACAGCAGCTTTCGCGTGGGTGAGATCGTCATGCTGGGCGCCGGCCAAGAGATCCCGCACGCACGCCTCATCCGCATTTGCAGGAAGGTTGTGGCGATGCGGCAATAATTCGCGGACGGCAGACGCAAGCAGCGTTACCCAACTTGGACGGTCGCGGAATGTGGTGTTCGCTGGACGGGGCGATAGAGCGTATCGCGCTCGACGGGCTCGAGGCCGGCTTCCCGGATGAGCCGCACGAGTTGCGGCCGGGTCAATCCCAGCGGCGTAGCGGCTCCGGCGTCATGATAAATCTTCTCCTCAACCACGGTGCCGTCAAGATCATCCGCTCCAAAGCGCAATGCCACTTGCGCCACTCGCGGCGTCATCATGATCCAATACGCCTTGATATGAGGAAAGTTATCGAGGAGCAGGCGAGCCACGGCAATGGCCTTCAAATCGTCAAAGCCTGTAGTTTCCCGGTATTCAATTTCCTTGCCAAGCTCCGTATTGGCGGGATGAAATTTGAGAGGAATGAACGTCATAAAACCGTGCGTTTGGTCCTGCAGACCGCGGAGCTGCAGCAGATGGTCCACGCGGTCTTCGTCGGTTTCAACGTGGCCGTAAAGCATGGTCGCCGTGGAATGCAGACCCAGCTCGTGAGCCGTCCGGTGCACGCGCAGCCAGGCATGCGCTCCGATTTTGTGGTCGCAAATCCTGCGCCGCGTTGCGGGGGCAAAAATCTCTGCGCCTCCGCCGGAAATCGATCCGAGCCCAGCTTCCTTGAGAGCTTCCAGCACTTCACGATAACTCAAGCGCGAGATTTGAGAATAATAGGCAATCTCAACTGCCGTAAAGGCCTTAAGATGCACGGTCGGAAAACGCTCCCTGAGCCCGCGCACCAAATCGACATAATAGGAAAACGGCAGGTCAGGATGAAGTCCACCGACGATGTGAAATTCTGTAACAGCCTCGCTCCAACCCTGGCCCGCCGTTCGGAATGCCTCCTCCAGGGCCATCGTGTAAGCGCCTTCGGCCTCAGCTTTTCGCCCAAAGGCGCACAGCCGGCAGCTTGCAACACACACGTTTGTGGGATTGATATGGCGGTTGACGTTGAAATACGTCCGATTTCCGTGCAGTTTTTCACGAACGTCATGCGCGAGGTAGCCGACCGCGAGTAAATCGTTCGATCGATAGAGCGAGACGCCATCTTCGAACGTCAGGCGTTCATTCGCCGCCACCTTTTCGGCGATGGGCATGAGGGCAGGATCTTCAATATGAAAATTGGGCGGCCGCAACGTCATAAACTGCGATCTTACACTTCAAGGCTGCGGTTTTGCAAAGGCCGTTCCCGAGCAACAGGATGATTTTGTTCCGCGCTTCAAGTCACTCAAAGCCCGGGTACTTCTGGCTTCCTCTGAACAACGTATTCACGGTGGGCTAAGCTCTCTTCGGAAGTCAGTTGACAGTGGGGCTTTCCCTCAGATGAGAAACTGCCTGGCACCTGCAGGAGAGTATCCTGTCGCTCTGCCAGCGGCGTCTGGCCCGCGACCGGGAAGAAACCTTCGGCCATGGCTGCCAAGCAACAGACCAGGGAGAACGAAGGCTCGAACACCTTCTTGCCCGATTACCGCCAGAAATAGTAATCTTGAATCCTGCCGTCGTTTGTCGCTCCTTCCAAATCCGGCGCTATCGTCTAGGGGTTAGGACGTGAGATTCTCAATCTCAAAACCCGGGTTCGATTCCCGGTAGCGCTACCAAGCCAGGAGACCGTCAATGCTGATGGCGATGAAGGTGTGGGTGCGAGTGGACTTCGCCTGAGGGATGGACGTGGCGATGGCAATGGAGCATTCGCACGCGCTCAAGCAGAACTGTATCCGCCAGCATCGCAGAAGGCGAGCCTTCAGCGGCCACGTGGCCATTTTCCAGGACAACGCAGCGATCCGCAACGTCTTCCACAATATCCATATCGTGAGTGGCTGTGACAATCGTTTTTCCGCTGCCTTTCCAGGTGACCAGGAAATCAATCATCCGGCTCTCACTTTTAGGATCGAGACCGGCCGTGGGCTCGTCCAGCAGCAACACTTCGGGATTGAGGACGAGCACGGAAGCGAGGGCCACGCGTTTCTTTTCGCCGCTCGAGAGCTCGTGTGGCGAGCGGTCCTTGAGGTGAGCCAGCTCCATCATTTCCAGCGTTTCGGCAACCCGCTCGAGAATCCGCGGCCGCGGCCAGCGAAGCTGCAACGGGCCGAAGGCGATTTCGTCAAACACCGAAGCCGAGAAAAGCTGAACGTCGGGATTCTGAAACACCAGCCCGACTTTGCGCCGGAATTCAAAGGCGAAGCCGTCGTCTTCCAGCCGCTCCGAAGTGAGCGGCTGGCCGGAAAACGTGATGTTGCCGCGATCCGGAGAGCAGAGGCCATCCAGAATGCGCAATAGTGTTGACTTGCCGGAGCCATTGGCGCCCAGCACCGCGTAACGTATTCCTGGCTGGATCTTCAGGGTTAAGCCATCGAGCGCCGTGACGTGGTGGTAGCGATAGCTGACCTTAACGATGTCGAAAACAGGAACAGCCGTTTCCAGCATGGTGTCAACCGGATTCATCGTCCCACCCAGATTGCGGTAACGGCCAGCGATAGGAAAAAAGCAAGGGCGATCCAATCGATCCCGTTTGCTCGAAAATCGTCTACCAGGAATACATCGCCTCTGAACCCCCGAGATTGCATCGCCTCGTAAACCTCTGAGCTCAGATGAAAGCTTTTCGAAATGAGAACACCGCCGGACGCAGCCACCATTCTCCGGCGTTCCGGCCCATCGAGTTCCCCCACCATTCGGCTCCGCCGTGATTCGAACATTTCATGCGCGGTGCGAAGCAGAAGGAAGATGTAGCGGACGGTTGTTCCGAGTATTACAATTACGACGGCCGGCACGCTCAGAGCGCGCAGCGCTTTCAGAACGTGGCTCCATGGTGTTGATAGAACGAGCAGCACCGCCAGAGTCGCAGCAGCTTCAACGCGACCGATCAAAAATGAAGCGGCTGTGAGGCCCTGCGCCGTAACGCTCCAATGCAGGATGGGAAGCCGGGCTACCTGCCGGCCCGGCGTCAGAAACGGCGCGGGCAAAGCAATGAGTCCGGTGAATCCCAGAACTGCGATCCAGACGCGCCTGGCCAACAACTTCCAAGGTACGCGGGACGCAACCGCCAGCGCCACAGCCACACACCAGAGTAGAAAAATCACCCAAAGCCGGTGAGTTACAGCGACTGCAATCACCAGCGAAAGCATGCCGGCAGTCTTCACTCTCGCGTCCATTCGTTGCAATAGCCCGTCCGCACGCGCCAACTCTTCCGCGAAGAACGCGTGCTCCATGGCTGCAACCAATCTTTCCGCCGTTCGTTCGATAAGACTTCGCGTGCGCATATATCGGTTGTCAAAAGCACTGGGCCGTCATCCTAAACGGCGACGAAAAATTTCCGGATCAACTCCATACCTCAGATGCCTGGGCGCTTCGCCCGGCATGAGTTACCTCAACGAGCTTTTCTGCCGGATTTCTAGGCCGGCCGTCCATCGGTCCGCCATCTTCGGAACCGCTCCGCGAGCCACGCGACGATTAGCGACAGTAAGATGATGACGCCTGCCCCAAACATTCCACTGAGCACATAGCCAAACGCGCGGCTGCCGACACCGGGAGGAGCATAGCGGGCGAAAGGAGCCGTCCAGAAAGTGGAAAGCCGGGCAAGCCCGCCGGGAGCGTGCGTTGGAGGCGGCGCGTCGCTGGAAGCTTTCGCAATCTGCTGGCGCATGGTGGGGTTGGAAAAGTCTCTTGCCGTCCATTCTCCCCAAGCCTTGCCGCCGGCAAGAATCCCCAGCGGCGTAAGCACCAGGAGCAATGCAACGAGCAGCCCCAACGGCCGTGCTGCCTTCCAACCGGCAGGCTCTGCGGTGGGCTCGCGCTCCCCTCCCAGAAGCGAACCGGGCGCAGTTCGCCTGAGCAGTTGCGGATTCGATTTCTGCAAGTAGGCCACCAGGCCACCCGTCAGCACCAGTTCAGCAACACCAGCAAACGTGAGGTGGCCGATCAGCATCGCCGGAACAGCGATATGGAGAGGATAGGGGGCGTAGAGAGGCGCTCCAGCGGCCGTCCTGAATAAGAGCGGTTGGATGCCCAGCTCAACCGCGGCGCAGAGCGCCGACGTATTGATGGCCAGATAGCCTGCCATTGCCCCCGCGAGTACGCGGCGCCGTGCCGTTAGCGCGCAGTGGCCCGCGACGATGCGATAAATGACAAAAGCGGCCAGCGAGCCCACAATTGCCATGTTGAAACAGTTTGCTCCGAACGTGGTGATGCCTCCGTCGCCGAAGAACAGCGCCTGAATGAAGATGGCGGCTGAAAGAGCGAGTATCGATGCCCAAGGTCCCAGGACAATCGTCGCGATGCCCATGCCGACGGCGTGGCCTGTAGTACCGCCAGGCAAGGGTACGTTGAACATCATGATCACGAAGGATAGGGCAGCGAAGACGGACAGCAGCGGAACCAGCCGGCTGCTGAGCTGCTTCTTCACGCGCTTAAGCGAGACATACCAAAACGGCGCCGAGGCGGCGTAGAGTGTTGCGCAGGTGGAGGGGCTGAGGTAGCCGTCGGGGATGTGCATCAGTTGATTGGTAACACGGATTCAGGACATCATGCTATGACCGAAAAGCCACAAAAGGCCGATCAGCGTTTTTCCGTCCTGAATCTTACGGCCGCAAACCAACCCCTTCAGATCCTGAAGGCTAAACGCGCGGGTTTCAATCCGCTCATCGGAGTCCGGGTCGGTAGGTCCTTCCCGGAGTTTCATTGCCTCGAACAGAACCATCTTTTCCGACAGGATTCCTGGACTGGGGTAAAACTGGAAAACCGGTTTCAAGGTGGCAGCGCGATAACCAGTTTCCTCCCGTAGCTCTCTGGCCGCGGCGCGGGCAGGGCGCTCACCGGGCTCGATGCCTCCGGCTACGAGTTCCCAGAGCGATCGTCCCGCAGCGTAGCGGAACTGGCGCACGAGCAGGACTTTGCCCTTCCCGACTCGCGCAAGGACGACAACCGAGCCTCCGTGACGCACAACCTCGCGCCGAGTGCGGACACCTTTCGGCTCGATGACGTCATCGACGCTGACGTCAATGATCTTACCCTTGTAAACGCTCTTTGAGCTCAGCACCCGCATCGCGGAAAACCCCCGTTCGGATTCTTTCACACTTTGGGGTTTCACTCCAGGCGGAGCATCGCCGCCTGCCGGCTCTGAATCTCACTTATAATCAGAGTTGGAAAGGAGAGCGAAGATGGCAGGGAAAAAATTGTTGATGCTTGTCGGCGACTACGTTGAGGATTACGAAGCGATGGTACCCTTTCAGGCATTGCAAATGGCCGGCCACACCGTCGATACCGTGTGTCCAGGAAAGAAAGCCGGAGACACCGTCAGGACGGCGATTCACGACTTCGAGGGCGATCAGACTTACAGCGAAAAGCGCGGCCATAACTTTGCCCTGAATGCGAATTTCGGCGAGGTGAAGACTGAAACTTACGATGGCCTGGTGATCCCGGGAGGCCGGGCGCCGGAGTACCTCCGGCTCAATCCGCGAGTGCTCGAAATCGTCCGGCACTTCTTTGCGGCTGAAAAGCCGGTGGCCGCAATTTGCCACGGCGCTCAAGTGCTCGCGGCGGCAAAAGTGCTTAAGGGACGATCCATCAGCGCCTATCCCGCTGTCGGGCCGGAAGTGGATGCGGCGGGTGGAACCTACGTTAACCTTCAGATGACGGAGGCACACGTCGATCGCAACTTGGTTACGGCGCCCGCCTGGCCAGCGCATCCCGCGTGGCTCGCTAAGTTCCTGGAAGTTCTCGACCGGGTCGTCGAGAAGTCCACGCGCGCCGCGGCCGCGGTACCGAACTACGAACAGCGGACGCATTAGCCGACGAGAGACGCTGCTTCATCGGCGATGGTTAGCTGATGGCGTTTGCGAAGGGTGATCGCAATCGAGCGGATCGAAAGGACGGTGCTCGAGGCTGGCCGTAGAAACTGCTCGAGGCTGCTTCCTTGCTCGCGTCCAGGCGTGGTTGTAAACTCTGAAAGTGAACAGTTCATCAAGCGGAGAACGAAACATGCCAAACGCGATTCGTCGTGACTGGGTCGCGAAGCGCAACGGCCCGGTTGTCACTCAAATGCATTACGCGCGCCGAGGCGTGATGACGGAAGAGATGCAATTTGTGGCGCGGCGGGAGGGCATTCCTCCAGAAACCGTGCGGGCGGAGGTGGCTTGTGGGCGGATGATTATTCCCGCCAACATCCGGCACGTCGAGCTTGAGCCGATGGGCATCGGGATCGCAGCGAAATGCAAGATCAACGCCAACATTGGTAATTCGGCCGTAACCTCCGATATCCACGAAGAGGTCGGAAAGTTGCACACCGCCGTGAAATACGGAGCCGACACAGTGATGGATCTTTCGACGGGCGGCCAGATTCATGAAACTCGCGAGGCGATCATCCGGTCGAGCGTGGTGCCGGTTGGAACGGTGCCCATTTACGAGGCGCTCTCCCGTGTGAAGCGCGTGCGTGACCTCACGGCCGACTTGATGGTCGAAGTCATCGAAGAACAGGCCGAGCAGGGTGTGGACTACATGACCATCCACGCCGGCGTCCTCCGCGAATACATTCCGTTCACGCGCAACCGCATCACGGGCATCGTCAGCCGCGGTGGAGCAGTTATGGCGCAGTGGGCGGTGGAAAACAACCATGAGAATTTCCTCTACGAACACTTCGACCGCATTTGCAGAATCTTTCAGAAATACGACGTATCATTTTCGCTGGGTGACGGCCTGCGGCCTGGTTGTCTGGCGGACGCGAGCGATGAAGCCCAGTTTGCAGAATTGAGAACGCTGGGCGAGCTGACGGAGAAAGCCTGGGAGTACGATGTCCAAGTGATGATCGAGGGCCCGGGCCACATCCCCATGGACCAGATCAAGCTGCAGGTGGATAAGGAAATGGAGATGTGCCATGAGGCGCCGTTCTATACTCTTGGCCCTCTGGTGACCGATATTGCACCCGGCTACGACCATATCACTTCCGCCATCGGCGCCGCGATGATCGGTTGGCACGGAGCCTCAATGCTTTGCTACGTCACCCCGAAAGAGCATCTGGGGTTGCCCAACCGGGAAGATGTGCACCAAGGGATCATCGCATATAAAATCGCCGCCCACGCCGCGGACGTTGCCCGCCATCGTCCCGGCGCCCGCCATCGCGACGACGCGCTTTCCTATGCCCGCTTCCTGTTCGACTGGAACAAACAGTTCGAGCTTTCGCTCGATCCTGAAACCGCCCGCGCCATGCACGACGAGACGCTGGGAGACGATTACTACAAAGACGCCAAGTTCTGCTCCATGTGCGGGCCGAAATTCTGCTCCATGAACACCACCCAGGTGATGGAGCAGCATCTCGGGCTCACGCAAGTCGACCGCGAGCAGAAATATGCCGACCTGCTAAGCAAGGTGGGGACATAAGGTTCGGTCGTTGAATCTGGCCCACACGTTGCTCACCGACGCCACGTTTGCATTGGACCCACAGATTGATCCGATTCTATTGGAGGAGGCGCATCTCATGTTCAAGGGCCAGGTCGTACTCATCACTGGCGCTTCCAGCGGCATTGGAGCGGCCACAGCAGCGGCTTTCGCCCGGGAAGGAGCAGCGGTTGCCGTGAATTATCTGAAGAACGAAGCGGGAGCCGAAATCGTCGCCCAATCTCTCAGAAAACTCGGAAGCGAAGCGCTGACCGTGAAGGCCGATGTCACGATCAGCGCCGACGTCAAGCGGATGGTTGAGACGACGCTCGCCAAGTTGGGGCGCATCGACATCCTGGTCAACAACGCAGGCGATCTGCTGGCGCGCCGCAACCTGCCGGAAATTACGGAAGATTATTGGGAGAAGGTGATGGCGGTAAATCTCAAGAGCGTTTACTTATGCGCCCAGGCGGTCTGGAAGCATATGGCGGAGCGCAAGAGCGGCGCGATTGTAAACGTCAGTTCAATTTCGGGCCGTAACGGCGGCGGACCGGGCGCGGGCGTTTACGCGGCGGCCAAAGGTGGGCTGATCGCTTACACCAAATCGCTTGCAAAAGAGCTTGCCCAGTACGGAATCCGCGTAAACGGCATCAATCCTGGTGTAATTGCAACACCCTATCACGAACGGTATAGCCCTCCTGCCCTTATGGATAAAATGGTGGCTTCCATCCCTATGGCGCGCGCAGGAACCTCCGAAGAAGTTGCGGACGTGATTGTTTTCCTCGCCTCGCCGGCAGCGCGTTACATGACCGGCGAAACCGTTGAAGTGAACGGCGGTATGTGGCTGGATTGAAACCTCTCGCTGCATGGGGCTTTTGAATTCTATCCCTCTCGTTCGACCCAGCCAATAAAAGCGACAGGCTGGCCGCACATCGCGGCCACCAGGAGGTTTGTGATTGTCCTCCAGGTTGGAAGAGATGAGGCGCTCAGACAGGGAGTACAATTGCGAAGCTCACACCGGTGCTCATGTTTGTGGACAAAGCGTGTGGCAAGACAGAAGAAGCTAGCAAGTCACTACGCGGGATGAGAGCTATGAAATCGATTGTTGGCCTCAAGTTGTTCGTGATGTTCGGCGTTGCTTTTCTGGCGATTCTCGTATTTTGCTTTGGCAACCCGCGCTCGAAGCAGATCTCGGCGCATGCCCCGCGTCGCATCGTTAGCAACGGCGAAGCCGGAACGGACTGGGAGTACGGCGGAGGGCTTGCCCAGGATCACTATTCTCCGCTCGCCCAGATTAACCGGTCGAGCGTTCACGAACTTAAAGTTGCCTGGACTTACGAGACCGGCGAAAACGGATCCTATGGCCTCGAGACGACGCCTCTCATCATCAACGGAGTGCTTTACGGACTCTCGCCATCGCAGAAGGTATTTGCGCTCAACGCTGCGACTGGGAAGCTCATCTGGAGATTCGATTCCGGAATCCCAGGCACCCAACCGGACCGCGGCTTGGCGTATTGGGGCAGCGGGGCAGACAAACGCGTCTTCGTCGGCATCATGAACTTTGTTTACGCGCTCAATGCGGATACAGGCCGGCCTATTCGAACCTTTGGAACCGACGGCCGCATCGACCTTCGCAGGAATCTCGGCCGAGATCCTGCTTCGGTCATCATCGCGTTGACCAGTCCTGCGACAGTTTACAAGGATTTGCTGATCGTCGGCGGCATGGAGCCGGAAACCTTGCCGTGCGCGCCCGGGGATATTCGCGCCTACGACGTTCGAACCGGAAAGCTGCGTTGGTCGTTCCACACAATTCCACATCCCGGCGAATTTGGCTATGATAGCTGGCCCAAGAATGCCTGGAAATATGCGGGTGCGGCCAATAACTGGGCGGGAATGGCACTCGACGCGCACCGAGGCGTCCTCTATGTTCCCACCGGCTCCGTCTCGCCGGATTTCTATAAGCCTAACGAGCACGGAAATGATCTCTTCGCGGACTGCCTCCTTGCATTGAACGCGGAAACCGGCAAGCTGATTTGGTATTTTCAGGGCGTCCGGCACGATCTTTGGGACCGGGACTTTCCTGCACCTCCGGAGCTCTTAACCGTCGATAGCCACGGGAGAGCGATCGATGCCGTTGCTCAAACCACGAAGCAGGGCTTTGTCTACCTTTTCAATCGGCTCAATGGACGGCCGCTCTTTCCAATTGAATATCGCGAATATCCGTCCAGCACAGTGCCGGGGGAGCTTGCTGCCCGAGAGCAACCGTTGCCGGCCATGCCCGCCCCTTATGCGCGCCAGTTTCTCACAGCAGCCATGCTCACGGACCGTACTCCCGCAGCTCACCAATGGGCTGAGAAGCAGTTCAAGAACTTTATCAGTGACGGGCAGTTCGTCCCTTTCCGCGTGGGCAGGCCGACCGTCCTCTTTCCAGGCTTCGACGGTGGAGCGGAATGGGGAGGCCCGGCCGTCGATCCGAAAACGGGTGTCCTTTACGTGAACTCGAATGATATCGCCTGGACCGGAGAGTTAGCCAGGAATCAGAGCCAGGCGGGAACGGCGCGAGCGCTTTATTTGAGCCGCTGCAGCCTTTGTCACGGTGTCAATCTAGCGGGATCGCCGCCAGCATATCCATCGCTTCTCCACATCGGGAATCACCTAACCGCGAGGGAAATCAGGAAAATCATTCGCTTGGGACGCGGCCGAATGCCGAGTTTCTCAAGTCTTTCACACAATCAGCGATCCGCTCTGGTCCGGTACCTCGTTAATGGGGAAAATGGGACTATCCAGAGCTCCGAGTCTCCAGCGGTGAGAGAAACAAGAGCGTATCTCTTCACCGGTTATAACCGGTTTCTGGATCCGCAAGGTTACCCCGCCGTTGCGCCGCCCTGGGGCACATTGAATGCCATCGATCTGAATACCGGGAAGTATCTGTGGAAGATTCCCCTCGGCGAGTATCCCAAGCTGGCCCGAGAGAGGATGAGAAACACCGGGACTGAGAATTACGGCGGGCCGATTGTGACTGCAGGAGGGCTGCTGTTCATTGGAGCGACGAGCTTTGACAACAAGTTCCGCGCTTTCGACTCCTCCACTGGAAAATTGCTATGGGAAGCGACGCTCCCATTCTCCGGCGATGCGACCCCCGCAACCTACGAAGTGAATGGACGCCAATACGTGGTGATTGCTGCCGGCGGACCGAAAAATGCCTTGGGCGCACCGCGAGGCGGAGTCTACGTGGCTTTCTCTCTTCCTCGATAACCTGCCATCTTCCGGATCCGTGGTTGGAACGGGACGACCGAAACTTCTTCGCTTGCAGAAGCTCTTTCCCAAGTCGTGAAGCGGTGCTTGACGGACGCCAGCGGCGCCCTGTTTGTATGCCGTACTCAACCACGCCGGGACCTATGATCCCGGGCGAGGATTGAAGCGTGATATGATGCCACGGGTGGCGAGGATCAACGTCTGAGGTGAATGATATGAGAAAAGGAACGATGGCGATGCTTGTGATCTTGGGATGCGCGGTGGCCGGAAGAGCTGCCGTGCGCCAGATCTACGACGATCATGCCAATGCTCGACAACTTGTCTCCGCGGCTCTTCGCAAGGCTTCGGCCGAGCATAAGAACGTCATCCTCGATTTCGGCGCTAACTGGTGTCTGGACTGCCACGTCCTCGACGCGCAGATGCACCGGGGCCAGTTGGCAGGCGTCATCGCCAGGAATTACGAGGTGGTGCACATCAGCGTCGGTCGGTATGACCGCAACCTCGATCTGGCCGCGAAATATGGCATTCCCCTGCACAAGGGCATCCCGGCGCTGGCGGTTCTGAACTCACGTGGGAAGTTGCTGGTCGCGCAGAAACAGGGCGAGTTTGAGAACGCGCGTGCGATGAATCCTTCAAGTTTTCTGGCGTTCTTCGAAAAATGGAAGCCCAAGCGGTGACCAAGCTTTCCAGGATCTGTGATCGAGCCCGTGAAACTGACGAACTTCGCTTCGTTCAGGGCCTCTTCAAGATGGGCGCAAGATGACCGATCCAGGGACCGGTAATGATGAGCTTTCATTGAAGAGGCGGTGCGAGAGAGTCAAATCTTCCGGGCGTGCTCGGCTTGGGTGGAGTGGTAGGAGGGGCTATCCGGAACGGTCCAGCCGTGATGAGCCCCTTCGAAGACTTCGCTCTCGTACCGGCCATTCCATTTTGCCAGCGCCTTATTCAGGCCATCGATCGCTTCCTGTGGCATGCTGCGATCTTCAACGGCATGGCCGAAATAGTAGAGATAGCCTTCTGCCACTCCATCCTCTGTTCGGATTTCCACCGCTTCCTCAATCACCATCGGTTGCCTCAGTTCAATTACGCCTGCGCAACGGGCGAAGGTTGCACGGCTTCCACCGGCTCGGCCTGATGTCGCCTGAAGAACCTGCCTACCCAGTTCTGGAAAGAATCCAGATAAGTATAATAGACTGGCGTGATGTATAGCGTAATCAGTTGCGAAATCACCAATCCGCCCACCACGGCTACGCCGAGCGGTTGCCGGGCTTTGCCCCCTGCCCCGTAGGCGAGTGCGATGGGAAGTGTTCCCATGAAGGCGGCCACGGTCGTCATCATGATGGGACGAAATCTGATAAGGCAACCCTGGAAAATCGCGTCGTGAGGGTTCTTGCCTTCCCTTCGCTCAGCATCGAGTGCGAAATCAATCATCATGATGGCGTTCTTTTTCACGATGCCGATGAGCATGATCAGGCCCACGAAGCCATAGAGATCCAAATCCATCTTAAAAAGCATCAGGCACCATAGCGCTCCTAAGCCCGCTGCCGGCAATCCGGAAAGAATCGTAACCGGATGGATGAAACTTTCGTAGAGCACTCCCAAGAGGATGTAAATAACGAGGACCGTGATAACCAGCAAAATCCCCATGCTCTTCAATGATTGTTCGAACGCCTGCGCTGCGCCTTGAAAACTCGTCACGACGCTCGCAGGAATGACGTTGTGGGCAAGATCTTGAACCTCATTGACCGCCGTACCGAGCGAGACCCTGGGTTTCAGGTTGAAGGAAATGGTAACGGAAGGAAGCTGCCCTGTATGATTTACCGAAAGCGGACCAAGGTCTTCATCGACATGCGCCACGGCGCTCAATGGCGCCAGGTTACCGTTAGACGACGTAACGTATAATTGCGAGAGATCGGCCGGACTGCTTTGGTATTTAGGCAAGAGCTCGGCAACCACCCAATACTCATCCTCCGGCGCGTAGATCGTGGAAATCTGATTGTCGCCGAAAGCTATGCTCAAGGCGGTCTCAATTTGCCGGGGTGTGATGCCGAGGGTTGCCGCTTCATTGCGGTCGATGACGACGTTCGCTTGCGGATTCGCCATTTGCAAGTCCGAATTCACATCCACGAGGCCGGGAAGCCGCGCCGCTTGCTGCTCGAAAACCGCTGCCTCATGGTAGAGCTCATTCGTATCAGGGCTCTCGAGTGTGAATTGATAAAGGCCGCGCGTGAGCTGTCCGCCCACTTGAATGGGAGGTGGGTTCTCCAGAAACGTCACGATGCCGGGAACTGAAAACAGCATCGGCCGCAACTGTGCAATCACCTGATCTGTTGTCAGCTTCCTTTCAGGGTGCGACTTCAAATGCATAAAGATAAGGCCGCCATTGCCTCCGGGACTCGGCCCTCCTACTCCTGAAAACGACATCATGGACTCAACGTTCGGGTTCTTCGCGCAGAGAGCGGCTACCGCCTGCTGATGTGCCTTCATCGAGTCGAAGGAAATCCCCTGGGCTGCCAGAGTGAAACCGATAATGTTCCCTGAATCTTCGCTCGGCAAGAACCCCTTGGGGATGATCATGAAAAGGTAAGCCGAAACCGCGATCAGTACGAACGAGCCAAACAGGGTCGCCAATCGGTGGTTCAGAACCTTCTTCAAACTCCACTCGTAGACTTGTGCTACCGAGTTCCACGCTGTCTCGCCTGCGTTGTAAAGCGCACCGTGGCTCTGACCGTGCGATGACCGGATGAACCGGCTGCAGAGCATTGGCGTCAGAGTGAGCGAAACAAAGCCCGAAACCAGGATTGCCACCATGATGACCACGGCAAACTCGTGCAGCAGCCGCCCGATCATTCCGCTCATAAAAAGAACGGGAATGAAGACTGCGGCCAGCGACAGCGTCATGGAAAGAATGGTGAAACTGATCTCCCGGGTTCCGTCGAGCGACGCTTCCCATACGCCTTGACCCATTTCTACGTGCCGGGCGATATTCTCAAGCACAACGATAGCGTCGTCGACGACAAAGCCTACCGAGAGTACCAGGGCCATCATCGATAGGTTGTCTATGGTGTAGCCCAGCAGGTACATCAACGAGAACGTGCCGATAATAGCCATCGGCAAGGCAAGGCTGGGAATCACGGTGGCGGAAACGTTGCGCAGAAACAGGAAAATAACCAGGACCACCAAGGCAATGGCCAACATCAACGTGAATTTCACATCGTGGATTGACGCTTGAATATCTTGGGCGCGGTCGGCAAGAATGCTCAAATGGATGGACGGGGGAATCTCTTGCTCGAATTGTGGAAGCAGCTTGCGTACAGCCTTCACGACTTCAACCGTGTTGGTCCCGGGTTGGCGTTGCACGGCCATAACCATCGCCTCGTGGCCGTTAAACCAATTAGTAACTTTATCTTCCTGAACGCCGTCGATCACTTGGCCAAGCTGATCGAGCCGCACGGGCGCGCCGTTCCGATAAGCCACAATGAGCGGGCGATACTCGGCAGCTTTCATAAGCTGCCCAGTGGCTTCGACTGTGAAAGCCTTGTGAGCCCCATTGAGCTGGCCGACAGGCAGATTCACGTTCGCGTTCTCGACCGCGGTAGCAACCTGGTCCAGGCCAACGCCCCACGCGGCCAGTTTTTTCGGGTCGAGCTGAATGCGGACCGCATATTTCCTGGCGCCGTAAACCTGCACCTGAGCTACGCCGCTGACCATTGAAATGCGCTCCGCCATCAGCGTTTCCGCATATTCGTCCACTTGCCAGACCGGGAGCGTGTCTGAATAGACCGCGATATAGATGACCGGCTGCTCGGCCGGATTGACTTTGGCGAAAGTCGGCGGGCTCGGCATGCCCGTGGGAAGCTGGCCGCTGGCTGCCGTGATCATGGCCTGAACGTCCTGGGCCGCGGCGTCGATGTTCCGGCTCAAGGTGAATTGCAGTGTGATCGAAGTGTTGCCCAGCGAACTGGCCGAGGTCATCGAATCGAGACCCTGGATCGTAGAGAATTGGCGCTCCAGGGGCGTTGCAACGGCGGACGCCATCGTTTCCGGACTCGCGCCGGGCAATGAAGCCATAACCTGGATCGTCGGGTAATCAACGCTGGGAAGGTCGCTGACGGGCAACACCCGATACGCAAAGACGCCAAAGATGACGATGCCGAACATGATCAGCGTCGTCATCACGGGTCGGCGGATGAAGATTTCAGAAAGGTTCATAAAAACTTCCCGGCCCGCTAACCTCCGCCTGCTGGCGGCGTTGCCGGCACGTGCCAGGCGGTCTTGGCGCTACAGCCCGGACTTCGCCACTACTTTCGCGCCAGGATAGAGCATAAGCTGGCCGTCCGTCACTACCGTTTCGCCGGGCGAAAGACCTTTTGTGATTTCCGTGTAGTCCTGAACCACCCTGCCGGTCTTGACGGGGACCGGCATGACGGTATCATTCGGTTTCATAACGTAAACGAGGGTTCCGTTCTGGCCTTCCACTACAGCCGTGGATGGAGCAACCACGGCATGTGCCACCTCCGAAAGCCGCAGCGTTACGTTAACGAATTGGCCGGGCCAGAGAAGGTGGTCAGTGTTTGGAAATAACCCCTTTAGCAAGAGCGTGCCCGTTGTGGTGTCGACCGTGTTATTGATAAACACGAGCGTGCCCCATTCCGGCCGATCCGGCTGATGCGGAATCACCGCTTCAGCTCGCAACGGACCGCGGGACCGCTCTAATTGAATCTCACCCAGGTACTGTTGAGGAACCGAAAAATCCACATAGATCGGCATGATCTGGTTGATCACCACCATCGCTACATCATTGACTTTAACCAGATTGCCTGGGTCGACGTCGAGAGCGCCGGTCATTCCATCGACCGGTGACCGAATGGTGCAATATCCGAGTTGCAGCTCTGCCGTCTTGATGTTAGCGGTGTCGGCGCGCACGGCAGCCTCGTCTGAAGCTGCAGTGGAATGATATTGATCGTACTGATCGGGCGAAACGATTCCTTCTTTGTAAAGCGCCGCGTACCGCTGGTTCTGGCTCACGGCATATTGGAGCACCGCCTTATCCTTGGCGAGCTGGGCCTGGGACTGCTCAAGCGAAGCCTCGAAAGGCTGGGGATCGATGGTAAAGAGCAGTTGCCCCTTCCGCACAAATTGACCCGGCCGGAAATAAGCGTGTTGTACTTCACCTTGAACCAGCGATTTCACGGAAACCGTTTGGTAAGCTTCGCCGCTGCCGATGACATTGATTTCCACGGGAATCGTTTTCTCGATGACCTTACCGATGAGCACCGGAACGGCGGGCCGGACTTGTGGCTTGAGCGCATCTCCCTCGCCGGGAGTTCCGGAACATGAAGCCAGAAACGCCAAAGCCGCAAGCAGTGTGATGACAATGACGGTATCCACACTGCGGAGCTTGCTCCGCCACCTTCGTTGATTGCACATAACTCTCCCGTGAATTGCGGGCAGCAATGCTTCCCTATACAATCAAGCCTCGTTCAACTATCAGACGCTTGTCAACCTTTAGATGTAACGTATTTCTCCAGGATTCAGGTTACAGCGCTGGTTATTTGCCTTGTATGCGCGCCGTCATCCAACGCGTGACGCGAGCGGAAGTCCGCAGTGGAGACAGACTGCTGGGCCGGATCGGTCCAGGCCTGCTGGTGCTCGTCGGAATTGGATTGAATGACTCCGCCGAATCCTGCCGCCGGCTTGCCGAAAAGGTCGTGACGCTCCGCATTTTGAACGACGAAAACGGGAGGATGAATCGTTCGATAGTCGAAGCCGGCGGCGGCATACTGTGTGTGTCTCAATTTACGCTCTTCGGCGACGTTCGCCGGGGGCGCCGTCCCAGCTTTATCGCCGCCGCCCCTCCCGCTGCGGCCGAGCCGCTCTACGATCGATTCGTCGAAGAATTGCGCTTACTGGCCGTGCCCCAAGGCATTCTCTTTCAATCCGGGCGGTTCCAGGCCATGATGCAGGTGGAATCCGTCAACGACGGCCCGGTGACGATTCTGCTTGATACTGATCGAGCGTTTTAAGCATCCAAGAAGACGTGTTACAATTTGGTTTTGACAGTTTGCCGGCACGGACGCAGGAAGGCCCGCCTGGAAGTCACCCCTTCTAGTCCCACGCGCAACTGAACGATGGCTCTGTAACGGTGCTTTGGCGCCGTCATAAGGCGGTGTGAAGCCGTCTCTGTGTCCTGACGATATACTTTGGAGGACCCGTGAGACGGCCTGTTCGATACTACTGGAGACGAGGATAGAGGATCGGAAAGTGAAAGTATTCGACGATGACAAACCTTCGTTGCCCATCGTACTAAGGCGGGCAAGACAAACGACGGTGCGAGCGATGGCTGTGACATGGGCCGTATTCATCCTGGTGGCGCAAGCGACAGCCGCGGGGCAGCCCAAAGCCTATGACGCCGCAATCGCTGAATTTCGCGCCGGAAACTACCAGCAGTCGCGGACAATCCTCGAAGGATTACTCCGCCAGTCTCCCGCCAACGCTCCCGCAGAATTGCTATTAGCTCGGTGCGACGATCAACTGGGTGACTATCAAGCCGCCGTCTCTCATGCAGGGGAGGCTGTAAAACTGGAGCCAGGAAATGCGAAAAACCACTTGTGGCTTGGCCGTATGATGGGTAGGGAAGCCAATGAGGAGCGTAGCCCAGCTCTTGCCTTGAAGACCCGCCGCGAGTTCAAGAAGGCGGTTGATCTGGCGCCTGGGAATATATCAGCCCGCCGGGCGCTTTTGGAATACGATCTGGACGCCCCGTGGTTTCTTGGCGGAAGCAAGCTGAAGGCGCGCGCCCAGGCAGACGCGATCGCGCGCCTGGACCCCATAGAAGGACAGCTCGCGAAGGCCCGGTTGGCCGAAGCTGCCGGTAATCCTGCCATGGAAGCCGCATGCTATCGCCAAGTGCTGGACGAAAAGCCGGCGCGCGTGGGACCTTACTTTGAAGCAGCGGATTTCTTCATCGCTAAGGGCAATACCCTGGCGCTCGAACGTGCCATCGACGGCGCCGCTGTCGTCGATGGAAAAGACCGCCGGCTCGCTTATTATCGTGGCGTCTGGGACGTTCTCACCGGGACAAACCTCGCGAACGCGCAGCACGACCTGAAGACCTACGTCGACGGACCGCCCCTCCCGCACGACTTCCCATCGCGCGCGGATGCGGTCAATTGGTTGGGAAAGCTTTACGAACAGAAAGGCAACCGGGAATTGGCAATGCAAGAGTATCAAGTGGTCTTGCGGATCGACCCCAGCCGGACAGACGCCCGCCAGGCACTCGACAGGTTGCAGAAAGACCCATAACCCTCCGTCATCCTTAACTCATGCTTAGCTCTGCTCGTGTTTACTGGCCTTCGTGCGCCGGAAGACATGGATTTTTTCGGCGCGGAAACAGCCGCGCGAATGCCCGGCTCCCTATTTTGCCCTCCCTTCGATCGTAATGGCGCCGGGAGTGTTCCTGCGCATTCGAGCTTTAAGCACCAATGGCAGTTTGGGGAATCCCTGCTGCCTGCCAGCTACGCGCGGATTCCCCTCGATCGAGGGGTGGGCCGCCAATCATCCCGCCTCGCTCAAAATGTCGATGATGGCAGGGCACATTGGGTTGGTGGCCGCATATCTTGTAAAATTGGCCGGATACGTACCTTTTCCAGTTTCATGATGGACGCCCCACAACTAACACCGGCAGACTTCCCGGCTCAGAAGCTGGCATTCAGCCTTAATCCCTGGATTTTGCAGATTACCCTACTGTTGCCTGCTTTTCTTCTCTATTGTCTCAGTTGGCTCGAAACTGCCGGACTTTGCATCCTGCTGCTTCTCATTTGCCGCTACGTTCTTCCCCAACTGCTAAACAGCGCCCAAGCCGTGGGCGGTGGCGGGCGAGACTTGTTTCACAATAATTCTGGAGCAGTCTTTTTCGCCGCCACTCTTTTCGTTCTGACGCTCGCATTCCATCGATACCTCCCCATCGTAGCAGCCGCCTGGGGCTTGACGGCACTGGGTGGCGGCATGGCCTGCGCCGCGGAAACGTTGGGGAGAAGTCGATGGGGAGGCAAGCGTCTTCCATTCAACTCGTCCAAGTCCTGGCTAAGCTTCTGCAGCTTCGTCGTATTTGGCGCGCCAGGTGCGTGGTTCTTGCTGCTTTGGACTACCTCGTCGGAACCGTCCGGAAGAACATTGCTAATTTGCCTGGCTGGCGCTCTGGTCGGCGCCGGGATGCAGCATGTACCCATCCGCCTCGATTCCAGAGTCACAGTGCCGTTGGCGAGCGCGTCTTTCATCTTTTGCGCTGGCCTTATAAGCCGCACGTCCTTTTACGAGAACTTGCCTTTTTTGGGCATTCGAGTGGTCCTGGCCGTTGGAGTGAATCTGGCGTTCGCCCTGCTCGCGCTGGCTCTGCATCAGGTTTCGCGCTCTGGCGCCATAGCGGGGTTTTTCCTTGGGGTTGCCATCTACATGGGCTTCGGATACAAGAGCTTCCTGATCCTGCTCGTTTTTTTCATCTTTGGCTCGGGATGCACGAGGTTGGGATACGCGAGCAAGAGAGCGCGGAGCATTGCCGAGCGACGTGCCGGCGCGCGGACCTGGCGAGAAGCCGTAGCCAACCTTCTTCCAGCGGCTTTCTTTTCGTTCCTGGTCATCACTACACCGTATCAATCTGCCTTTCTCGCAGCTTTCGTTGCAACACTTGCGGAGGCCGCCGGCGACACAGTTTCGAGCGAGATTGGTAAGTGGCTTTCCTCGAAGGCCTGGCTGATCACAAGCTTTAAGCCGGTTGCCGCAGGTGAGGATGGAGCGATATCTCTGGCGGGCACGGTCGCGGGCTTTGGCGCGTCCATGCTGATTCTGGCCGCGGCCTATGTATTGGGCATTGTCTCAGGCTGGTTGGCCGTGGTAGCCCTGGCCGCGGCATTCATAGGCAATCTGGTCGATAGCTTTCTGGGAGCGACGCTCGAGTGCCGCGGCTTGGTGACCAACGGCATCGTCAACTTTGCCGGTACCAGCCTCGCCGGCGCCATCGCACTGATCGCCGCGTTGCGTTGAAGCGTAATTTTTGCGTGAAGAATGAAAACTCTCCAGGATCGCGCGTCAAATCCCTGCCCCAGTTTTACTGTAACCTTATGCTCCGTAAGGGCTTAGCAAATCATGGTTTGGCCATTCGTTTGCTCAATTCCCGCGCGAGGAGGTGTGGGACTATGACAGACCAGAATGACCGTTTCAACTCAAATCCTCACGGAAGTGAGCCTGAAATAGAGGCGCCCGAAGACCGTAGGGCAGCAGGTACCCGCGTGAATCAAGGGTTGTTAGTATGCGCGGCCGTGCTCATCGCCGTGGTACTGGTCGGCTTAGGATACGCCGCTCATGAAACCCGCGGCATGAGTCGGTTGACGGAGGCAAATACCCAACTCGGCACGGAGCTGACGGAAGCACAGAACCAACTGACGGCTTTGAAGACCAAGCTCGCTGCTCTTGAGAAGAATCCCCCGGCTCCCGCTCCCGCACCAGTCAAGCCAGCTCCGGTGCTCAAGCCTCGGCTCCGGCGCCACTTTGCACGAAGGCTAGCCTACCGGCCGCAGAAGCCGGCCGTGCCGGAATGGGGGAAGAAAATACAGAAGCAGCTTACAGAGCAAGGGATCGAGATCGCCTCCACCAAGCAAGATTTGACGAATGCGCGCGCCAGCCTGCAATCCAGCTTGGCGGACCAGGCAAATTCCATCAACGGCCTGAGCGGGGCAATTGCTCACAACCACCAACAATTGGTGGCGCTCGAGCGGTTGGGCGAGCGCGATTATTATGAGTTCGATCTGCAAAAGTCCAAGCGCTTTCAGAGGGCAGGCCCAATCAGCCTGGAACTGCGGCACACCAATGCCAAGCATCAAAACTACAACATGATCCTGTTGGTGGATGATCAGAAACTGATCAAAAAAAATGTGGACCTCTACGAGCCGGTCAGTTTCGAGATGGATCGAAGCCCGGTGCCGCTGCAATTGGTGGTGAACAGGATTAGCAAGAACCATGTCCACGGTTACGTCAGCGCGCCCAAGCAGCAGATGGCGCGGGTTGCTACTTCTTCGAATTCAGGCAATGGCGGGCCAACGACTGGAACAAGCAATCTACCTCCTTCGGTTTCGCTTTCTTCGGCCCCGCCGGATATGGGAACATCAAGCCACGAGTAGAAAATCCGGGCGTGTGCGTTGTAACTCGATCCAACGCGATGATTCGCTCAGCAAGAAGGTGCGGTTTCTTCGGCAACGGCCTCGCCGCTACCGATGGAGTGCCATAAGTTGGGCCACGGCGTGCAGGAGGTCGTACTTGGTGAGGATTTCATAATGCCGATCGCCTTCGTTGACAAACACCGCAGGGCATTCGCGCGTGATGTGCATGGTAATCTGATCGACTGTAGCCGAGGGCTGAACGACGGGGAACGGGCTGCTCATGACTTCGCGCACGACGATTTTTTGAAGGTCTTTACCTTCGAGGGTCAGGCCTAAGATATCGTCTTCGTAGATGGCGCCGGCCGGCTCGTCTTTGTCAAAGACGGGCAACTGAGAGAAATCGCGGGATTGCATAAGGTCGAGGGCGTTCGAAACCGGGTCGGCAGGCGATACTTTTACGATTTCAGGGCGTTTCCCCATGCCTCCGCGAACTTGCAGAATGTCACGTGCGGTCCACGGCACAGAGGATTCGAGATATCGATTGTCGCGCATCCATTCGTTGCTGTAAACCTTGCTGAGGTAGCGCATCCCCGTATCGGGGATGAAGACGACCACACAGTGGCGTTCGGTAAGGTTTGGTGCCAACTGCGCGGCGGCAGCCAAGGCTGTTCCCGCAGAGCCACCCGCGAAAATACCCTCCATACGCGCCAGCCGCCGGGTCCAGAGAAATGATTCTCTGTCACTCACTTGACGAACGTCATCAAGGACGGAGAAGTCGAGCGTGGTGGGAAAGAAATCTTCGCCAATCCCTTCCACTTTATACGGCTCGCCCTTGATCGTCTCACCCCGGTGAAAAAAATCGTAAAGAATCGAGCCCGCGGGGTCGGCCCCAATCACATTGA
>JASHON010000102.1 GCA_030041095.1 Terriglobia bacterium | reverse complement strand
ACGCTAGCGCCGGGAGCCTCTCCGCTGCTCCGCTTCCATTAAGTTCGCGAGGATGTCGTTGATGCGCGTCAGGTGGCCTTCGCCCTTGGATTTCAGCCAGTCGACGACCTGCGGGTCGAGGCGGACGCTCACGGCGATTTTTCGCCTGACATCGCGCCGTCGCACGAGATGGGCCAATTGCTCGTCTGTCAGGCGCGGGACGTCCCGGAAATCGATGTCTGAATCATTTCCGGCTGCCTGGCGCTGCGCCGCGAGGCGTAGCGTCCGCCGCTCCTTTTCACTCCACGGCCTGTTCCTGATATCTTCGGATCTCATGCTTTTCAGCCCTGCGGGCCGAGATAATGCGGATGACTTCTTCACCATCACGATCCTCCCGGTAAGCGTGGACGACCAGCAGAACGGCCGCTTCCTCCCACTCGATCCGAGCTTCCCCGATCGCGTGCCACTGTTGTTCCCCCGTTGCGTCGACGCGCTCCGGGCCGACGAGGCAACGTTCGTCTTCGAAGACGAGCGCCGCCAGCTCGAAGGAAATGCCGCCATGCTTGCGCTGGTTGAGCCGGTTTTGGGTTTCGTCCCATTCGTAGCGCACAATGTGTATACATATTGTACTACGTTGGATCAAGCGAGCGCAAGGAGCGTGATCGCAAGCCTCCCGGCAGGGTCAAATGGCGTCAATAGCGCGGCAGTTTGGAAGGGGGGCTCGAGAGGCCCCTATGCCCCACGCTCACCGGGGGCGCCTGCTGCGGCTGCGCCGCCTGGCATGCGGCCAGACTTGAGGGAAGCCTTGCCCTTCCCCGGAGTTTCTACAATTGCTGAGGAGTGTCCCCAGGCATGATGCGGCTCTGCCGCCTGACGTGCGGCCAGATTTGGGGAAAGCTTTGCCTTTCCGAGAGCGCCAGTGATCGAATTATTTACGGCGAGGCTGCGCCTCGCCCGTGGAGCTTCTATATTGCACACGCCGTTTCCAGGGCGCTCCGGCAGCCGCTCCGTGCCCCTGTATCAGTTGGTCATGGCGCTTCGCGACACCCACGAAGCGATGAAAATGTGCCGTTCCGATCTCCGATGCGCCCTAGTGACGGAATACCGTCACATTTTCAAGACAGGCCATGACTTCAGCCATGCCGACTCAGGTCCGCCGATGGCCGGGCTTTAGCCCCTGCGGCTTTTTGCCTTGCGAAGTAGCTGAAGCCGTACGGATACTCCTCGGGCAACAGATCGATCGTCAGCGTAGCGTTGCGCTCCGATTGCAGGGGGGCTCGTCCCTGGCACGTCTTGGTGGAGATGAAGATCGTACGCGAAGAGTTCACGATGTGGCGCGGACTGGCATTGCGGGTAGGCCGTGACATCGGCAGGGGCTAAAGCCCTCCTTCCCTTCAGCATCTTTGCGGCATGACTGAAGTCATGCCCTGATACGGGGCAGGTTCGATCAATCCAAAAATGTAGAAACTCCAGGGAAAGGCAAGCCTTTCCTCGCCCTTGGGCAGCACGTCAGGCGGCTCCGCCGCACCCTGCCTGTGCGACATCCCTCAACAAACTGGATAGTAGGGCTGCCGTCCCGGCGGCCATAGCCGGCGAGACGCCGGCGCTACGAATTCGCCGGCATGGCTGTGCCCTCATGCGTGCCCGGTCCTGCTGCGTTATTTGGCGATCGCACTGCTAGTCCCGATCGGGACCGCAGCCTCAGTTCTTTGGCGCTGCATCTTTGTTGGGCAACTGCCGGGTGAACCCTTCAGACTTGCCGCGCGGGATGCTCAGCGTTTTCCAGTTGTGCCCGGAAAAATGCTTCGCCAGGAAGACCATCTGGCCCACGTGGGACGCGGTATGCGCGAGGGAGCGCTGGGCGGCTTTAAGAACCGAGTGTGCCTCGCCGCGGATATAAACGGTGCGGTCGAGATCGTCATCGGAAAGCGAGTCCAGCGTTAAAAACAGAGCGTTCCAGCCCGCTTCCCAGGTTGCCATCAGTTCATGACGCGTCTCCATGGGCGCCTCGAACTCTGCATCCCGCCGCCGGTCGGGCTTTTCGCCGTCCGTCGTGAGGAAATTGGTCCAGCGAGAACGCAGGTTGCCGGCGATGTGCTTGGCGATGATGGCAATAGAATTTGACTCGCCGCCGGTTTGGCGCAAAAGATCGGCGTCCGTGACTTGAGCCATCGCCGATTCAGCCATGCGCTTGTAAGTGCGGAATAGATCGCGCGTTTCTTCGAGGTAGGAGTTGTTCACGTTTCCTCCGGCTCAACGACGACGAAATTCCCGTCTCGCCGGCGGTAGACGACGTTAACGCGCTCGGTCTCCATGTTGCGAAAGATCACCAACTCGCACGAGTCGGCTTCGAGCGTCTCGATGGCCTCTTCCATCGATAGAGGCTTGATCGGCACTCGCTCCGTCTTGATCACCGCGCGAGGCTCAAGATGGTCCCACGCGGATTGCATGACGTTCAGCCGAACCGCAGCCGTAGGGCCCGGACGGCGTTTCTTCGTCCAACGTCCCTGAAGTAAGCGCACGGCCTGGCGTTCCAGCTTATCGAGCGCGCCGTTGATGGAGGAGCGCGAATCGGTCGTTTCCTCAATGCCCACCAGAGTGTGGTCGCGCCACTTGAGAGTCAGCTCAGCTATTCGGCGGTGTTTTTCAGCTTCGAGGATTACATGGAGACTGCAGGAATCGCGAAGCACCCGGCGAAGTTTTTCCAGGCGCTTCTCGGTGTATTTACGGAGGTCCGGAGTGACTTCGATGTGTCTACCTGTGTATTCGATCTGCATGAGGGCCCTCCCGGCAAATAGCCTGAAGCGGCGAGCGGGAAACATTCGGAGATGGTTCGGAAGCTCACGGCCTTTTTCTCCGCTGGTGAGTGCTGGGAATCTTCATGTCTTCGCGGTACTTGGCCACCGTCCTGCGGGTCACCTGAATACCCGCATCGCGCAGTTTCAGCATGATCTGTTCATCCGTCAACGGATGCGCCGCGTCCTCCAGTTCAATCATCTTGGCGACGATTCGCTTAAGATTCACCAGGGATGTGGTCGCACCCGAAGGCCCTTGTACGGCCTCGGAAAAGAAATACCGCAGCTCGTAAACGCCGTGCGGGGTGTGGGCGTACTTGTTGGCCACGGCGCGGCTCACCGTTGAGGGGTGAACGCCAACTTCTTCCGCCACTTCTTTAATCATCATGGGGCGCAAATAATCGAGACCCTTTTCCAGGAACTCGCCCTGTCGCCGGATGATGGATTCGCACACCTTGGTGATGGTTTGCCGGCGCTGTTCGATATTCTTAAGAAGCTGGACGGCGGAGTTGAATTTTTCCCGCACGAATTTGCGCACGTCACCGGTCGCATTTCCGTCGCCCATCAGCCGGCGATAATGCCGGCTCAAGCGAAGCTGCGGCACGCCGTCATCGTTCAGGATCACTCGAAAGCCGTCATCCACCTTAACAAACGCCACATCCGGCTCAATCAGGCGTGGCTGAGCGCCGTTATAGCGCTGTCCCGGAGCCGGATCGAGATGGCGAAGCGTTTCCAGGCATCGCTCCACTTCTTCAACCGAACAACCCAGCTCGGACGCCAGCTTCTTATGCTGCCGACTTTCAAGCTCGCTCAAATGGTCGGAGACGATGCGGATGGCCAGCGAATCCTGCGGGCTCGTCATGCGCAATTGAATCAGGAGGCATTCCTGCAGGTTTCGCGCACCCACGCCTGCAGGGTCAAGCTCCTGGATCAGGAGCAACGCCTCTTCGACATCCTCTTGTTGGTGGCCGCTCGCGGCAATTTCTTCGACCGTCGCCGTCAGATAACCATCCTCGTTCAGATTTCCGATGATCGAGTAAGCCGCCTCGCGCACTTCGTCGGGGCACGGTGAGAGGTTCACTTGCCAGGTGAGATGGTCGGCGAGAGAGACGGGGCGGGAAAGAAAATTTTCGAATGAGGGCCTTTCGATTTCTTCGGCGGCCGGAGATTTATAGCCAGGATCGAGATACTCGTTAAAGAACGACCCGTAATCAACCTCGTCAAAGGAGTCATGCGAATCCGCATTCAAAGACGAATCTGTTTCATTGGCCGGCGCGGCCGGCTCAGGATCGGTCTTCTCTTGCGTCTCTTCCAGGCTCGGAACGGCTTCGGTCACCTCTTCAAGGAGCGGATTCTCCACCATTTCCTGGTTGATCATGTCGCGCAATTCCAGCCGGTTCAGGGCCAACACCGTCACCATCTGCACGAGGCCCGGCGTCAAAATCTGCTTCTGCGCGACCTTGAGGCTAAGTCCGAGTCTGGGTTCGACTTTACTCATCAAATTGCCAGCCGGAAGTTCTCGCCCAGGTAAACCTTCTTTACCTCGGAATCGTTCCCCAGCTCCTCCGGCGTTCCAGAGCGGAAAATCCTCCCACCACTGATGATATAAGCGCGGTCCGTCACCTGCAAGGTCTCACGCACGTTGTGGTCCGTGAGCAGAACGCCAATGCCGGCATTCCGGAGTTGCAGAATGATATTTTGAATATCCAGCACCGCCAGCGGATCGATTCCGGCAAACGGCTCGTCCAGTAGGACGAAGGAAGGTGAAATGACGAGCGACCGCGCCACTTCCACCCGGCGACGCTCGCCGCCGGAGAGCAGATACCCGTAATTCCTTCTCACCTTTTGAAGCCCAAACTGCTCGAGCAGCTCTTCCAGCCGCTCGCGCCGCTGATGGTTCGTCAATGGGATGGTTTCGAGAATTGCCATCAGGTTTTCTTCCACCGTCAACTTTTTGAAAATGGACGGCTCCTGCGGAAGATAGCTGATTCCGTTTCGAGCTCGGAGATACATGGGAAGCCCGGAGATATCGAACCCATCCAGCAGAACTTTGCCGGCGTCAGCGCTCGTGAGGCCAACGATGATGTAAAAGGTTGTCGTTTTGCCGGCGCCGTTCGGCCCAAGCAACCCGATCACTTCTCCTTGAGAGATTCTTAACGTCACGCCGTCGACAACCTTGCGGCCTTTGTAGGACTTGGTGAGATCAACCGTGGAGAGAATCTGCATGATTCATCGTTGCTGGACGCGGTTCCTGGAAAGCGTAGGGGTTCGGGCGCTTCCATCTGCCACGAGGCTATCATTGCGTACATAGAATGTCAAACTTTGCGCTGTCAGAAAGCCGGATTGCGCTTCTTCGTAGAGCTTCGGCGGACCGCCCGTCAATACTATTTTTCCAAGCGGAACAAAATAAACTGCGCGCTCACCCGTCGCTCGCCGTCCCGGCGGCTGGTTCACCACCACGTGGTCTGTGGCAATGGCCTTGGTGACGCTCGCTTCGGACGCGGCGCCGCCCTTGCCAAAATACACTTCCAGCCGGCGCGACCGAAGCAGCATATCGCCCGATTGAACCTCGACGTTTCCTTGATAGATGGCTTTCTGCCCGATGTTGAAGTAAAGCAAGTGAGCCGCACGAATCGTCACGGGCTCCGATGGCCGTGGTTTCGTCTTGCTCTTCGTTCCAGAAGCCGGATCGACGCTATCCGAGAGTTGGGAAGCTTGAAGGAGGGTGGTCACGACCTCGTTTGGGGAGCTTACCTGCTGTTTTTTACGGTCAAGGGTAAGAGAGGAAGATTCAATCACGTCAGGACCGCGCCAGGCTCGCACGCGGCCTTCGTACTGCGCCATCTGCATGTTTCTGTTCACCGTCACCCGGTCCGCCAAGATGACCAGCGGAGCGTCCACGTCGTCCTGGGCGCGATCCGAATCCGCCGGCCTGCCGCCCGAAGCCGGGAAGAAGTGAGACGATTCAACTCCACCGCTGCCTTTTGCTATGCCGGTGTCCAGGAACAGGATCATATCGTGCGCGTGGATGCGGTTCTCAGAATCCCAGATGACGGGATGGCCAACCAGCCTCATTTCCTGGCTCTCTGCTTGATAAATTCCCTCTCGCCCGCTTCCACGCCGGTCAAGCTGGCGGAGTTGAAGGTTGCCGTACTGCCGTATGGTCTTCACGTTGCCGCTCGCCGCGTCAACCAGGACGTCTGCCCGTTGTGCCGTGGATTCAACCGGCGATTGCGCGCCGCGCGAGTTTGCGCCCGGCTGCACCGAAATTCGAGTGCCGGCGAGCCCGTCGAGTTCGTCGAGCCGGCCCAACCCGTCGAAGGACATCGTAAAATGCCCGGCCGCTAATGTGTCCCGTTCCGAGCCAGCATTTGCTCTGGTTGAAGTCAACGTGCCTGGGCCAATCGTATGAGCTTCCCGTAATAAGTTGCCAGGACGAAATGTAAACGCGAGCCTCGCGGTGGAAAGCTCGCTCCTGCCGGAGCGGCCAAGCGGGGTAGCGCGGACCTCCGCTTTCGAGGTCCGCGGTTTGTCCGTCCCCCCAAGCGGGGTAACACGCACCTCCGCCTTCGAGGTCCGCGGCCTGCCCGCCTCGAAAACAAGCTGAACGTCGCCATCGGCTTCTCCATCCGTAGCTTCGTTCTTCACTTTTCCAAAGCGAAGCAGCACGTGCTGCGCCCGCAGCCGTCGAAAAACTCCGTTTTCTGTTTGTTGAAATTCCAGAGAAACTGCGTCTCTGGCTCTCAGCTCACGAAGTTGTGATGTGGCTGGATCGAGAGTCGCAACCGCCCGGCCGGCGTTGCCGCGAAACGTTCCCTTGGCCAGGAGCGCGGCAGCCTCGACGCTTCCGGACAATGTTATTTGCGTGACGCGGTTTGAGGCGTCGAACAAAATGATCCCGTTCATTGCGCTCAGACGCCGGTCGGCTTGCCATGCGGTTACCGGCGCGCCCAGCACCATTTGTTCTGCCTTTTTGTCGTAACGGGCCCGGCCGGCCGTTACGTGCATAGGCGGCTTCCCGGAATTTGACGTGAGCGTGAATGAGGCGTCTTTCTGCAGGACCAGCCAGCCTTGCTGCGTGTTATACGCCAGCCCGACGGCCGAGCCGGAAAGCGACCCGTAGTTCCCCTGCACGGCCCGGCTGGTTCTAACCACAGAATCGCGCGGATCGTAAGAAATGTCGGAAGTTTTCAGGATAACCGGAAGCCGGGAATCACTGGCCTCCTTGGCTTGCCGGCCTTGAATGATGATTGAAGCGGGACCAAAACAGGCCAGCGCGCCGCTGGCTGTGTTGTACGCGCATTGCCCGGTCTCAACTTCGTCATGCCCGGCATCGTTGCGGTCATAAATCGTTACACGCACGCCCTGGAGAATAGTTTTGGAGCCCTCCAGCGCCCGCGTTTGCTTCGCGTGAATCGTGAAAATGGGTCGTCCCTGCCTCGACCGCGTGTAAGTGTAATTCAGCGCCTGCTGCGAGACGCTTTGAGGCAGCGGAGTGTGAACGGGCGCCGTTGGCCTTCGCTGCAAATCCGTAATTAAAGCCCAGCCGACAAAGCCAATCGTTAAGGCCAGTGCAAGGATAACAAGCCGCTTCATCCTCCTTTTTCGCCGGAAGTGCTCGGCGTGCGCCTGGATGGGATTGTATTCGCTCATCGTGGTTTGACCCGAGTCTTTGTTCTACATTCGTGCGGCTCAGTCGCCTGACGTGCGGAAAGGCTTTGCCCTTCCGTGGAGCCCCTACATTTCACACGCCGTTTCCCGGCCGCTTCGGTACCCCCGTATCAGGGCATGACTTCAGTCATGCCGACTCAGGTCCGCCGATGGCCGGGCTTTAGCCCCTGCGGCTCTTCCCTTTGCCAAGTAGCTGAAGCCGTACGGATCCTCCTCGAATTGTCGCGCCGCCACGAACGTAGCGCCGGCATCCTGTGAAGCCCCGATGCGGGTCCGGTTCTGCTGCGTTATTTGATCATCGCAATGCCAGTCCCCATCGGGTGAATATCCTTCAGATGGAGCTGCAGCGTCGTTTCTCCCTGGTAGTCGTTTTCCGCCAGCGTAAATGCAATTTCCAGGCAAGAATTGTGCGCCAACTCGGCTGCCCAGCCACCCATGCCCCAACCAATAGCCGGAACCGTTTTCCCTCCGGCCCGTACCCAGATTTTTAGATGCTTTTCTTTCAGGATGCGCGGCACGCCCACCAAGGCTACTTTTGAGCGAAAAACCGGCGTTGGGTTGCCCAAGCCGAACGGCTCGAGATGCTTCACCTGCTCATAGAGTGCGCGGTCGATCTGCGCCAGGCTCAGCTCCGCATCAATGCGCAGAAGCCGATCGAAGTCGCGCTCCGTCAAAACCGAGTGGGCGTGGCATTCGAATTCCTCTTCAAGCCGCTGGATGTTTGCGGCGGGCAAGCTGAAGCCTGCTGCCTGCGCATGGCCGCCAAAGCGCGTGAAATGCTCTTTCACGCTGCAAAGAGCGTTCAGAAGGTGGAAGCCGGGGATGGAGCGGCCTGAGCCATAGCCCACGCCGTCCTCAACGGAAATCACCAGAGCGGGACGCTGGTATAACTCCACAATTCGCTGCGCCACAATCCCAATCACGCCTCGATGCCAGCCCTCGCCTGAAAAAACCAGGGTAAACCGCGGCTCGCGTCCCTTCCCGCTTGCCATCAATCCCTTGATTTCATCGAGCATCTCTTCTTCATGCTTCTGGCGGCTGCGATTCATGTTTTCTAACCGCTCCGCGATGGATCGAGCTTCCACGAGGGAAGATCTTGAGAACAGGTCGATGACGTCGCGAGCGGATTCCATCCGGCCTGCCGCATTCAAACGCGGAGCCAGCCGGAAGGCAACGTCCGCCGCGGAAACCACGCGTCCCTCGAGCCCCGCGACGGATAAAAGCGACCACAAGCCTGCCCGGCCGCCGCTGGCAGATTCCGCGGGAGCGCGGGCGGAACGCGTGAGACCTTCAAGGCCAAGGCGCGCGATGATGCGGTTTTCGCCGGTCAGCGGAGCAATGTCCGCAATCGTGCCCAAGGCCACAAGCTTCAAGTATGACCCAAGCAAACGTTCCGAAAGCTTCTCGCCCAGCAACGCCTGCGCCAGCTTACAAGCCACACCCACGCCGGCCAGGTTTTTATCGGGATAGCGGCAATCGGCGCGGTGAGGATTGAGAATGGCGCAGGCGTCGGGCAACGTCTCCGCGGGAAGGTGATGGTCAGTGACAACGACGCTCAACCCGAGTTGGCGCGCGTGATTGAGCGCTTGATGCTCCCGGATCCCGGTATCGACGGTCACCACAACGCGGACGCCCTCACGCGCGGCCTGGGTCAGGATCTCGCTCTGAATGCCATAACCTTCGCGCAAGCGGTGAGGCACGTGAGCTTCGACGGCTGCGCCTTCGGAGTTGAGCGCGGCAAGCAGGACCACCGTCGCCATCGTGCCGTCGACGTCGTAATCGCCGTAGATCAGGATTTTTTCTTTTGCCTGAATCGTGCGGCGAAGGCAAGCGACCGCAGCGCTCATATCCTGCATGAGCCAGGGATCGTGCAAGTGGCTTAAGTTGGGGGAAAGAAAACGCAGGGCTGACGCGCCGTCTTCGATTCCACGCAGGGCCAGAAGGCGCGCCAACAGCAGAGGAAGGCTGGTTTCGCTGGCAAGCCGATTAACAACTTGAGCGTCCGGCTCGGGAGTCACCCAGCGCTTTGGGCCTTGGACGCTCCACCACGACAGCGTGCCGCCTCCAGTGATTCCATCGTCGTGCGGCCGCATGATCGATAAAAAACGGGCCGGGCCGCAAGTCCGGTAAAACGTCCTTTCCTCCGCCCCTCCCATCGACTCGCGAGGTCTTCGCCCGGGAACATGGATGGTTAACCTTGGCTACGAAGAGCCACGCACATTAACCGCACGCGGACCTTTGTTGCCCCGCTCCAGGTCGAAGGTTACCTTTTCACCTTCCCGGAGCCCGTCAAAATCGAGACTTTGCAGAGCGCTGCGGTGAAAGAAAACCTCCTGGCCGTCTTCTGACCTGATAAACCCAAAACCCCGGTCTCGGATAAGTCTCTTGATCGTACCTACCATAGATAGACCTCGCTCGCATAAGAGAGGGGCAGCATCCGTAGGCGAACACGGAGGTTGCGCATGGGAGAAGAAGCCTCTGTTACGCTAATGGGACTTTACCAGCCCGCCAGGCTTTTGTCAAAGACCAAAGACGGTAAGTTGCGGGCCCTCGCGGAACTCCTGTTTCTCGATCGCCAGCAACTAGTATATCGTTTCATTAAAACATATCCACGTTATCCTGTTGGGAGTGCGTCAAAATTCTTCCAGCGATGAACGACCGGTTCAGCATTGATTTCCTCGATGCCTTTCATAATCCGGTCGCGAAGTTCTTCCCAAGATTGCACTCGAATGTGGCGAAGAAACGTGCGGGCCATCTTTCCAAAAAGCGTCTCTACGAT
>JASHON010000101.1 GCA_030041095.1 Terriglobia bacterium | reverse complement strand
GCGAGAACCCCTGGCTTGAAGCAGTAGAGCTGCAGGAATCCGCTCATCCCTATCACGACTGGAACGAGCGGATCACGGCGGAATGCTATGCGCGCAACGCCGCCTCCCGCATGCTTGACGACCAAAGGAAAGTCCTCAAGATCGTCAACAACTATGCCAAGATCAGCTTTAACTTCGGTCCCACGTTGATTTCGTGGATTGAGGCGCACCATCCGGATGTCTACCGGGCCATCCTGGAGGCCGACGCGGAAAGCCGGGCGAATTTTTCGGGACACGGCTCGGCGCTGGCGCAGGCTTACTCGCATCTCATCATGCCCCTCGCCAACGCTCGTGACCAGGTTTCGCAGGTGGCGTGGGGGGTGCGCGACTTCGAGCGCCGGTTCGGCCGCCAGCCGGAAGGCATGTGGCTGCCGGAGACGGCTGCCGATCTCGCCACGCTTGATGTTCTGGCCCGGTTTGGCATCAAATTCACAATCCTCGCGCCCAGCCAAGCCAAACGCATTCGCAAGATTCGCGGCCGCAACTGGCGCGACGTGAGCGGTGGGCGGATTGATCCCACGATGGCCTACAAGCTGCAGTTGGCTTCCGGCCGCTCGATCGCACTCTTCTTCTACGACGGACCGGTCTCTCGAGCCATTGCCTTCGAAGGCCTTCTCGACAACGGAGCGGCGCTAGCTGAGCGGCTGGTGGGAGCGTTTTCCGAAGACACGCGCCCGTGGCCCGAGCTCGTTCACACTGCCTCGGACGGCGAGACGTTCGGGCATCACCACCGATACGGCGAAATGGGGCTTACTTTTGCTCTGAGCACCATCGAATCGAACGAGTTGGCTGAAATCATCAACTACGGCTCCTATCTGGAGCGGCATCCGCCCACTCATGAAGCTGAGATTTTCGAGAACAGCTCCTGGAGTTGTGCTCACGGCGTGGAACGGTGGCGGAGCAATTGCGGGTGCAATTCGGGCGGCCATCCCGGATGGAACCAGGAATGGCGCGGTCCGCTCAGACAGGCGCTCGACTGGCTGCGCGACGAAGTTGCTCCGCGCGCCGAACAAAGGGCCCAGGGCCTGCTTAAAGACCTGTGGGAAGCCCGCAACGATTATATCGACGTGATCCTCGACCGCTCTCCCGCCAGCGTCGACCAGTTCCTTGCGAAACATGCAGCCCACGAGCTGGCCGAATCTGAAAAGGTGGCCGCGCTGAAGCTCCTGGAGTTGCAGCGCCACGCCATGCTCATGTACACAAGCTGCGGATGGTTTTTCGACGAGATTTCGGGCATTGAGGCCGTCCAGGTGCTTCAATATGCCGGACGCGTGATTCAGATCAGCGAAGAGGCGCTGGACTTCAAGGCTGAAGAGCCGTTTCTGAAGCTGCTGTCGGAGGCTAAGAGCAACATCAGCGAATTCGGCGACGGCGCCCGAATCTACCAGCGTTTCGTGAAGCCGTCCTGGGTGAGCTTGAAAAAAGTGGCCGTGCATTACGCCATCCGCTCGCTGTTCGAGCCGTACGAAGGCGAAACGCAGATTTACAGTTACAAGGTCGAGCGCGAGTCCGGCTCAGAGGACACCAAGCACGACGGAAAAGACCGGAAGCTGGTGCTGGGGCGGGCGCGCTTTACATCGTCCATCACTCGCGAGTCGGAGGACCTCTGCTTTGCCGCGATCCAATCCGGCGGTTACGACGCGATCGGAGCAGCGCGGCCCGCTCCGGCGGGCGCGGACGGAGAAGCGATGATGCTCGAGTTGCGCCAGGCGCTCACGCAAGATGACGGCGATGCCATCCAACGCTTTCAAGAATGCTTTCAGAAGGACACCTACACGCTCGGCGCCCTTTTCAAAGACGAGCAGCAGCGAGTGCTGAACCGTATTGTGGAGACCGAGCGGATTGAAGCGGAAGAAGCCTTTCGGCAAATTTATCCGCGCGTCATCGCCGCCTTGCGCACGCTCACGACCGTTGGCCTGAGCCTTTCCATTCCCCTGTCGTTTTACGCCATCGCCGAGTTCGCCCTGAACACGCAGATGCGGCAGGCGTTGGCGGAGCCGGAAGTGAATCTGGCGCTGATTGAATCCCTCACGGCTGATGCCGCCGCCGCAAAAGTGAAGCTCGATGCAACCACGCTTGAGTATTCATTCCGAACGACCCTGGAACGAATGGTCAAGCAGCTAGGCTCCAACGCTGGAAACCTGGAACTCGTCAGAAAGCTGAATGTCATGGTCGGACTGGCTCTTTCCCTGCCCTTTGAAGTTAATTTGTGGACCGCGCAGAACATTTGCTACGAAGTCCTTCACGCCTCTTACGGCGCCTTCATCGAAAGAGCAGCGGGCGGGGACGAGGCTGCGGCGGAATGGGTGAGCGCCTTCAACGAGCTCTCAGCCAAGCTTTCTCTTTCCGTCCCGGAAGAAAAGCCGGCCGTCACCCTGCGCCCATAATCATGCGGAAAACGTTACGCGGCGCGGAAGTTGAATCGCGCTTCCCTGATGGAGGGTCCCAGAACTTCGATGCGGGACAAATCGCACGTCCCAACCCCAAGTTGTTCCGCCAGCCGGAGCGTGCTGTCGGAAGTTTCGAAGGGAGCCGTGCCGCGGTTTGCCAGAGGATCGAACCCCATGAGCGCCATAGCCACCGCATCCGTAGAAACGCAGTTCCTACCCGCAATAAGGAGGCCGGGATGAACCGGCTTCGCGCGAGAGACCCACGGCCCTTCGCCACCCGTCTCCGTGTAAATGCCATCGATGATGGCCAGGTGTACAGGGCGCGCTGCCACCAGGTCCGCTGCGACCCGCGGCACCCGGTAACCGGCGTCTTCGTCTGCATACGCACGGGGATGAAGTGGCTGCGGCGCGCTTTCAGAAGGCGTACGGTTGCCGTTATGGATCATCCCACGGCCTCCGTGCGGCTTGAGGCTTGGCTCTTTGACGCCCGCTCCTTCGCCGTAGATGGTGCAGGGCGTGATGCCGAAACAGTTCTTGATCGACAGCGTCACACCTGCGGTGGCGTGCTCCTTGAGTTTAGCCAGTGAAACAAAGACATCGCAATCGGCATAGGAATGATTCAGATCGTAGCCCGCGAACATGAGCCCGCCGTGGGGTACGTTGAAACGCACGTATTTTTTGGCCTCGCCTAAGTAGTTTGTATTCTCAAATTCCACGCGTGGCGCGAGGTTTGCGAACATGCTCGGATGCCAGCCTGCCTGCCGCATGAATTCCTGAACGGGCTCCGTCGTCGACCAGGGGCTTTCGAGCAGCCGCACGCGCTGCGCGCCGGCTTTGCCCAAAAGGTAGACGGTGGCGGCGATCACCTTCGGATGAACCCAATGAGTTAATTCCGGTGGCAGGTTGTTGAGCCGGTCGCCGGCGCCGCCGGTAAGATTCAGCTTGATCGCCACCGTCTTGCCCTTCACGAGCGGCTGCAATCCGCCAATCCGGTCAAACATGGAATTGAGCGTGGAGACCACTTCGGGGCCGTAGCTCCGGCAACGGCTCACCGCTACAGGAGCAGCGGGCAGACGCCCGATGCTCGCAAACCCGGAACGAGCCATCCAAAAACCGGCGGCGCCCAAGCCGAAAGAGCGGATTGCCTGCCTTCGAGTGCAGATGATTTTGTTCATTGGTTGTTCACCACCTGTTCTTTACCACCTTTGGATCAAATTGCCACGGGAACGGGGCGAAAGTCAAATCCAGCGAATGAAGCGATCGTGGACGGCAGCCGACACGAACGTTTTGTTGCAGAATCTCCGCTCAGAGCCTGATAATACTTTCATGACTTCCGCAACTCAAGAACAGCTTGGCTCCAGATTATCATTCGAAGATAAACTCGACCGGCTCGCGCAGGTGGCCGTGCATTCCGGGCTGGGTCTCGCTCCCGGGCAGCAGCTTGTCATGACCGCGACGCTCGACGCTGTGCCGCTGGTGCGGCGGATCACGGAACACGCTTACCGCGCAGGCGCAACGCTCGTTACTACACTTCTGAGCGATGAGGAATCAATGCCGCTGCGTTACCGGTACGGTCCGGACGCGAGTTTCGATTGCGCGCCGGCCTGGCTTTATGACGGCCTGGCTGCGGCTTTCCGCAGCGGTGCGGCCCGGCTCGCGGTGGCGGGCAACAATCCCTCGTTGCTTTCGCAGGAGGATCCTCAAAAAGTGAGCCGGGCGAATCGCGCCACATCCAAAGCTTACCGACCGGCAATGGAATTGATCACACGACATGCGATCAACTGGACCATTGTCGCCTGCGCGACGCCCCCTTGGGCCGCGGCTGTTTTCCCCGGCGTTCCCAGCAACGAGGCCATCAGCCGCTTGTGGGACGCCATCTTTTCCGCTTCTCGCGCGGATCGGCCCGATCCCGTTGCCGCGTGGAAGGAACACGATGCGAAGCTTCATGAACGTGCGGCCCGGTTAAACGCCAAGCGCTACTCGGCGCTCCATTTCCGGGGTCCGGAAACGGACCTGCGGGTTGGACTTGCGGACGGCCATCTCTGGCTCGGCGGCGGCACAACGGCGGCCAACGGCCGATACTGCATTCCCAACATGCCCACCGAAGAGGTTTTTACCACCCCGCATAAGGATCGCGTGGAGGGCCACGTGACCAGCACCAAGCCACTGTCCTACCAGGGAACGATGATCGACAGGATTTCCGTGCATTTCCGGGGCGGAAGAATTGTGGAAGCGCATGCCGCTCAGGGAGAGGAGGTGCTCGAGCGCATGATCGAAACGGATGAAGGGGCCCGGCGTCTTGGTGAAGTGTCGCTGGTACCGCATTCCTCACCCATCGCCTCCAGTGGCCTCCTCTTTAACAACACTCTCTTCGACGAAAATGCCGCCTGCCACGTTGCGCTGGGACAGGCGTATAGTAACTGCCTGGAGGGCGGAAATGAGGCCTCGCCTGAAGAACTGGCCGCACGCGGCGCCAACGAAAGCCTGATCCATGTGGACTGGATGGTGGGTTCAAACCATATCGACGTTGACGGCATTACGGCCGCCGGCCATTCAGAACCAGTGATGCGGCAAGGTGAATGGGTCTAGCAGCCGTTCAGCGGGCAAATCACCAAGTCAGGTCTTCGGAGTTGCAAGCCCCTGCAGGATTTCCGGAAGGCGTTGGCTAAAGGCCGAGCGAGCAAGCACCACGTCACAGCCAGCTTTCCTCGCGGCGTCGATCAAGTCAGCTTGAACGTGTGAGACGAAGCCAACCACCATCACGTCCCGCGTGTCTGCATCCTCTTTGACTGCCCGCAAAGCATCGATCGCCTGCCCCGAGCGATGGTTGAGATCGAGAATCACAGCTCCAGGAACATTCGCCACCATCTTTGCGCGTAGACCGCCGGGAGAAGCGGTTTCGAGCGGCACATTCAGCAGGGCAGCGGCGTGCTGAATCTTTGAAAGAAAGATGAGATCATCGACGACAACCAGGATCGTATTGAGACGGGATGACACGGCTCTAGGGCTTAGCGTCGGCGCTGGACGTGGAATCCTGGGCCAGATTGCCAATGGGGCCGGCGCTCGCCAGAATTTCTTTAACTTGATTTGGATTCGTCAATATCGGCGAGTCCGGAAAATTCTCTACCGGCTGGCCCTTCAGCGCCTGGCTCATAAAGTCCATCCAGATGGGCAAGGCCACATGCGAACCCTCTTCACCTTTCCCCAAAGTACGTTCGTTATCATACCCGACCCAAACGCCACACGTGATGGAGGGCGAAAAGCCGATAAACCAGGCGTCGGTGAAATTATCGGTCGTTCCGGTCTTGCCGGCCAGCGGGTATTGGGCCGCAAGGGCGCGCGCGTGCACGGCTGTGCCGGAGTTGATCACCTCGCGCAGCATCGAGATCATCACGCGATCCACGCCTGCCGGGAGAACTTCCGTGACCTTGGGTTCGACCTCGTCAATAACTCGACCATCGGAATCCGCAACGCTGGTGACGGCTCGGGGCGCAATATGAATGCCGTCATCGGAAAATGTGGAATACCCCGACGTCTGCTCGAGCAGAGTGAGAGACGAAGCGCCGAGGGCCAGAGGGAGATCAGGAACCAGGCGTGAGCTTATGCCGAACTTGCGGCTCAGTAAGATGACGTGGTCCACTCCCACTCGCGCCAGCAACCGCACTGCCGGAACGTTGCGCGACTGGGCAAGGGCTTGCAGCAAGGTGATGGGACCGTCAAATTGATTGTCGTAATCGTGCGGTGAATAGCTGCCAAAGCTCACCGGCTCGTCCAGGATTTTATCGAATGGGTTCGCACCTTCGAGCAGGGCCTCGGAATAAACGTAGGGCTTAAATGAAGATCCCACTTGCCGCTCAGCGTCTACCGCACGATTAAACGGGCTCCGGACGTAGTCATAGCCGCCTACCATCGCCTTAATCTCACCCGTCTTGTTATCAATTGCGAGCAGCGCGCCTTGCACCGTGGGATATTGATCGAGCGTGGCGCTGACCGTGGTGGACGTCACCGCAAGGATATGAAAGAGGTCCACATCCCCCACCGAGAATACCTGGTCCGGGCTGGTGAGCTTCGTCCAGGCGAAGCCGGGGAGCGTGAGATAAGCGAGCCGGTTGGCGAACCTCACCACGGCTTCAGTCGGGTTGACGCGCATCACCAGGCCATGAATCCTGGCGCCTGGAAGAATTCCGGATTTCCAATCGCTATTAACGTAAGTTTCCAACGTCGCGCGAGTGCCATCCGGCAGCAAAACCGGATGCTTCAAGAGGTTGGTTTGCGGGCCGCGCCAGCCACGCGATTTGTCATACTCTCGAAGTCCGCGTCGCAAGCTGGCAACGGCAAGCCTCTGAAGCCGCGGGGAGAGCGTCGTATAGACCCGCAAGCCGCCCGTATTCACTTCATTCGAGCCATATTTTCGGAGCAGAATCTGGCGGACGTAATCCAGGAAGTAAGGAGCAATCTGCTTATTCCATTTCTGGAGATGGATGCCGAGCGGCGCGGCCACGGCCCGGCGATACTGCGGAACAGAAATCTTACCCGTATCGAGCATGGCCGCCAATACTTCGTTGCGGCGAAATAACGCGCGCCGCGGAAACCTGACCGGCGAATAGAGAGAAGAATTCTGCGGCAATCCGGCCAGCAAGGCCGCTTCCGGCAACGTCAATTGCCCAAGGTTTTTGCCAAAATACCTTTCCGCGGCCGCTTCGAACCCGAAGCTTCCTTCGCCCAGCGGAATGGTATTGCAGTACATCGTAAGGATCTGGTTCTTTGTAAAATGGCGCTCAATCTGGATGGCCAGCAGCGCTTCGCGGATTTTGCGCCGAAACGACTTCTGTGGAGTGAGGAAGAAGTTTCTTGCCAGTTGCTGCGTGATGGTGCTGGCGCCCTCGGCGTACCGCCATTCGACAAGATCGACCACGGCCGAGCGGATGATGCGCAAGATATCTATGCCGAAATGGCTATAGAAGTGCCGGTCTTCTACGGAAATGACGGCGTCCCGCAGCACGGGCGGGATTTGCTTGAAACTAACCCTGACACGGCGTTGGAGCGCAAAACTGCCGATCAAACTTCCATCGTCCGCATAGACTTCTGTCATGACATCCGGCTTGTAGTCGTAAAGCTCGCTTACCTGAGGCAGATTGGATGAATAGACAAACACGAGGCCGGCCAGCGAGCCGGCGCCGATCGCCAGAAAGACGAGGATGGCAAAGATCACCTGGCCGAAAAGCCGATGACTTCGCACGCGCGGCCCACGCCGAGGCGGGGGCGGTTTCAAGCGGCGACGGGAATTCGAGGATGCCATTGCGAATGTGCCCCGAAACTATCTTATCAGTTGGTCATGCCGGTTTGCGAGACTCACAAAGGAGGACTGTCGCCGTTAAAGAGAACTCCGCTCCTGCCGATAAGGCGGTCAGAATGGAGCGCCGGGTATAGAGTCCCGGCGCATAAAGCGCAGGGCGGCGGCGCCACTTTACGTTACCACCGATGGCCGAGTGGACCTCACGTGGGGCGGTTGCCGTCTGTGAAATTAACGGCGTTGTGTTTGCGCCGATTGCGCGGAGGCTGGACTATGGCATCGTTCGTTCCTGCAATTAATTCACAAATCAACGGAAACGGAATAGAGTTCCGCGGCAGAAGTCAGAACCAGCCTGACGCGAGGGGCTTCACGCGCGCCCGCCGGCACGACTCCTCCCAGCAAGCTGAGGACGCTGAAACCAACGACAGCGCCGCCGGGACTACATACGAGGTTGCCGACGTCTTCGTGCTGCAGGCGCAGCTCCAGAGCGCTTCGCAAAGTGGCACGACAGCGGCCACCGCCTCAGACCCAGGAAACGGATCTACGTCAACCACCGTTTCGACGGCCTCTGCCCCTTCCGCATCCACGCAAACCGCAACCACCAGCTCCGCCGACACCACATACCAGGTTGCCGACGTCTTCGTGCTGCAGGTGCAGCTCCAGAGCGCTTCGCAAAGCGGCACGACAACGGCCACCGCCCCAAGCCCAGGGAATGGGTCTACGTCAACGACCGCTTCGACGGCCTCTACCCCTTCAGCGTCCACGCAAACCGCGACCACCAGCGCTGCTCCGTCAGCTACCTCCGGCGCAAACTCCAGCGATAGCGCCACTACCAGCGCCGCTCCGGCAGCCACCTCCAGCGCGAACTCAAGCGATAGCGCCACCACTGCGGCCAGCGCCAGCAGCGATTCATCCACCGTTCAAAGCGAGGAGAACGAACTCCAATCCGCGCTCCAACAACTCGGCCTGAGCGCCGGCCAGATCCAGCAGTTCATGGCCATCGCGCAACTGCTTGCCCAGGATGCGCCCAGCCTCCTGCAGTCCTTTGTAACGGAGATGGTCGGTTTAGCGCAAAGCGGGCAAGTCACGGGCGGGTCCTCGTCCTCAGTCGCCGCGTCCACAATTGCCGACGCCCCCTCCTCCTCCACAACCCAGACCGCAAGCAGCACGCAAGCGCCGCAATCTGCCGTGGAGCTTACGGCAGTTGCTTTGACCGAGTCCCAGACGCAGACCACTTTGTCTTCGTCGGGGGCAAACGGCTCAGTAAACGTGGAGAGCCAGTCTGAAACGCTCACGCTCGTGGAGCTGCAAATTTCAGAGAGTCCGAGCAACGCTCCGTCCTCTTCCGCAACAACCAATCCCGCCACTTCGACCGGGACTTCCGGAGGCGCGTCTTCCGGGTCTAGCGCGGTAAGCGCTTAGTTACAGGGCCCTGTCCGCATCCTCAGCCAGAATTGACTGCAACTTCTTGCGAAGCTCTTCAAGCTGGCGCGACTTGAACGACCGCCGTGTCTCCTCGATCACGCGTACCGCCTCAAGAAGCCCCGCCCGGTACTTCTTTCGCGGGCTGCAGTCGACCAGCGGGCAATAGAATAGCTTGCCGTTGCTGCCTCGGTCTTGCTCCAGAAACTCCAATAGAACATCGCGTTCGTGAGAGACCCGAGTGGTGATTTCACTGGAAATTTGCTCGATGTACTCCTTAAGCTCCAATCCCCGCATTCGCCGCACTCCTTTCGTCGCCGGGAATTTGCCACCTTGCTTCGGGCACAGCCCGCGGCCCTGGCTGATGGGTGACACGCGTACTCTTCATTCTCCGTCGTAGCGCATCGTCTCGAATGTGACAGAGGTCACAAGCCCAAGGAAACATCGCGAAGCGAGGAACCGCCGCAGGCCCGCACTTCTTGACTCAGCCGCTCTTTTGCCTCAATACTCGTAACCTAAAGACCCGCCATGAAATCCGACGCCATCCTTACGGACCTCTACGAGCTGACCATGGCGGCCGGTTATTTCGAGCATGGGATCCAGCCCCGGGCGACGTTCGAGCTCTTCATCCGGTCACTGCCGCCGCAGCGAGGATTCGCGCTGGCGTGCGGCCTGGAATCTGCCCTGGACTTTCTTGAAAACCTGCGCTTCACTGAGGCTGAGATTGGTTTCCTTCGGCGCTTGCCCGCATTTCAAAACATTTCCGCAGCCTTCTTTGAATCCCTGGGGCAACTTCGGTTCACCGGAGACGTTATGGCCGTTCCGGAAGGGACGGTGGTTTTTGCGAGAGAGCCACTCCTCGAAATCACCGGTCCGATCGCAGAAGCGCAGATTGTGGAGACATATCTGCTTTCGGTGGTGAATTTCGAGACTCTGGTGGCCACGAAGGCGGCGCGCGTGGTCCGAGCGGCCGGTGGCAAAGACGTGTTCGAGTTTGGGACACGCCGGGCGCAAGGCCCGGAGGCGGGCGTGCGCGCCGCAAGGGCTGCCTACGTGGGTGGATGTGCAGCCACGTCCAACGTGCTGGCGGGCTCCCTTTACGGGGTTCCACTCGCCGGGACCGCGGCTCATTCGTGGACTCAGGCGTTCTCATCCGAGCGCGAAAGCTTTGAAGCGCTTCTCGATTCGTTTCCCAACACCGGCATTCTCCTCCTTGACACGTACGATCCCCTCAATGCCGCAGCGATTGTAGGGAGATTGAAGCGCAAGGTTCCTGGCGTGCGACTTGACAGCGGCGATCTGGCCAGTGAGAGCCGCTCAGTGCGGCAAATCCTGGACCGAGCCGGCCACGCGGAAACACGAATCGTTGCCAGCGGGGATTTGAACGAATACCGCGTGCGCGACCTCGTGGCTGCCGGAGCGCCCATCGACGCTTTCGGGGTGGGAACGGAGCTGGCCACTTCCAAAGACGCTCCCGCGCTGAGCGTGGTGTACAAATTGGTGGAGATGGAGGGAAATGGGAAGGTGGAGTTCAAGGCCAAGCTCAGCCCGCATAAGGCGTACCCGCCGGGACGGAAGCAGGTATTCCGGATTTGCGGCAACGGCGACTACGAACGCGATGTTATCGGGCTGGCGAGGGAGTCTTACCCAGGCGCCATCCCTCTGCTTCAACCTGCGATGAGGCACGGACAGCGGCTCGGCAGGCGGCCAACGCTTCAGGAAATCCAGGGTCGGGCTGCGGAGAGCCTCTCACACCTTCCTCCGGAGTATCAGTCGCTTGAGCTGGCCGCTCACTACCCGGTTGAAGAAAGCCGAATGCTGAGGGAGCTTACGGATGAAGTTCGCGAAAGCGTATTGAGAAAGGAACCGTAGTTTTGAGATACGGAACGGCGTGAGCGCAAGTAACTTCCAGCCTTCCCGCAACAACGCAAAACGACGCTGGGTGTTCGTCGATATCGACACGCAGGCCGACTTCATGCTTCCTTCGGGCGCCCTTCACGTTCCAGGCGCGGAAGAGATCGTCCCGAACCTTCGGCGGCTGTTTGCGTTTGCCGGCGCGCATCACATACCGGTCCTTTCCTCGGCGGACGCCCATTCTCCGGACGACCCAAGCTTTACTGAATGGCCTCCGCATTGCGTGGCCGGCACTCCCGGCCAGCAGCGCATTCCTGAAACCCTTCTCAGCGGCGCGCTCGTCATCCCGAATCATCGCGTGGCGATGCCGTCCCCGTTTCCCACCCGGGGACAAATTGTGCTTGAAAAGGTGGACTACGATATTTCGAGCAATCCTAACTTTGGAGCGGTGCTTGACGCGCTGAAGCCTTCGCACGTTGCTGTCTTCGGCGTAGCCACTGAGTACTGCGTGCGGGCGTCGTCACTGGCTTTGCGCCGGCGCGGGCTATCCGTGGACCTTGTCACCGATGCCATCCGGGGAATCACTGACGAAGGCAGCCGTACGGCGCTCGCAGAAATGACGAGTGCGGGCATTCACCGGACGACGACTGGCGAACTGCTCGCCGCAGGGGCTAAAGCCCAGCCATCGGCGGACCTGAGGTGGCATGACTGAAGTCATGCCCTGATACAGGGATGCCGAAGCGGCTGCCGGAGCGCCCGGGAGACAGCGTGTGAAAGGTAGAAACTGCACGGAAAGGTAAGCCTTTCCGCACGTCAGGCGGCGGAGCCGCATCGTGCCTGACAAGCGCCCTCAACGCATGTCATTCTGAGCGTAGCGAAGAATCCCAGTATTCGTTCCCTAAGAAATGCAGAGATGCTTCGCTTCGCTCAGCATGACAGAGTGACCTTTTCCCGCAGCCTGTTTAGCCCCTCGTTGCGCCGGCCAGCGGCTAAAGCCGTTGGAGTCTGCGACACACTGCGGCATGACTGAAGTCATGCCCTGATACAGGGATGCCGACGCGGCTGCCGGAGCGCCCGGGAAACGGCGTGTGAAAGGTAGAAACTGCACGGAAAGGCAAGCCTTTCCGCACGTCAGGCGGCGGAGCCGCAGTGTGCCTGGGCCACAAGCTTCAACAAATGCAGAAACTCCAGGAAGTGGCGAGATCGACCGAGAATTAGCCCTGCTTTCCGTCGGGCTTTGGGGGCATAGCCGCAAGGCGCTGATAGAGCTGCCATCGCGTGTCCACATCTTCCTGAGCCTCACGCATCAAGCGGCGCGCGGCTTCCGGCTGGCTCTGAGCCAGCATGGTGTACCGCGTCTCGTTGTGGGTGTATTCCTGCAGGGGAATCGACGGCGCACGCGAGTCAATCTGCATCGGGTTCTTTCCCTCCTGAATGAGTTGCGGATTGAAGCGCAAGAGCGGCCAGTAGCCGGATTGTACCGCTGCCTTCTGCTGCTCCAAGCCATGGACAAGATCGTAGCCATGCGCGATGCAGTGGCTGTACGCGATGATCAGGGACGGCCCGTCATACGCATCCGCTTCAAGAAAGGCTTTTAACGTGTGGCTGTCATTCCCTCCCATCGCTACACGTGCCACGTAAACGCTGCCGTAGGCGATCGCCATCAAGGCGAGGTCCTTCTTCGCTGTGGCTTTGCCGCCCGCGGCAAATTTGGCCACGGCGCCGCGCGGCGTTGCCTTCGACATCTGGCCGCCCGTATTCGAGTAGACCTCGGAATCGAGAACCAGGACGTTCACGTTGGCTCCGGAAGCCAACACGTGGTCCAGCCCACCATAGCCAATATCGTAAGCCCATCCGTCTCCACCAACGATCCACACGCTCTTCCGGACCAGAGCGTCAGCCACGGTAGCCAGGTTGCGCGCCTCCGGCGAATCGACCGCTCGAATGGTCTCCTTGAGCGTCCGAACCCGCTCCCGCTGCGCGCGGATTCCTTCAGGCGTCGTTTGGTCCGAAGCGAGTAAGGCCTCAACCTGCTCGTCTCCAACGGACTTCGAAAGCCGGCGCACCAGCTCGCGGGCATAGTCCGCTCTCTTATCGAGCGCCAGCCGCAGCCCCAAGCCAAACTCGGCATTATCTTCAAATAATGAGTTCGACCACGCAGGTCCGCGACCGTCTTGATCCACAGAGTAAGGAGTCGTCGGCAAGTTGCCGCCATAAATGGATGAACAACCCGTTGCATTGGCAATCAGCGTCCGGTCGCCAAAGAGTTGCGTGAGCAATCGAATGTAGGGTGTTTCTCCGCAGCCGGCGCAGGCTCCGGAGAATTCAAAGTAGGGATGAAGGAGTTGGACGTCTTTGATCAAGCCCACGCTTAACCGGCGCGCGTCCGTTTCCGGAAGATTCAGGAAGAAGTTCCAGTTCTCCCGCTCCGGCGCCCGCAGAGGCGGTTGCGGCCTCATGTTGATGGCCTTGTGTTTCACGTCACTCTTGCTCTTGGCCGGACAAATCTCCACGCACAGGCCGCATCCCGTGCAATCTTCCGGAGAAACCTGGAGGCTATAGCGCATGGACTTGAAATCCTTCCATCGCGCGGTGGCTGACTTAAAGGACGCCGGCGCTCCGTCCAGCGCCGACGCCTCATACACCTTGGCCCGGATCACGGAGTGGGGGCAAACGATCACGCACTTTCCACACTGGATGCAAAGCTCCGTATCCCACACCGGGATTTCCGCGGCGATATTGCGTTTCTCCCACTGTGCGGTTCCGGTTGGAAACGTACCATCCGGAGGCAAAGCGCTCACCGGCAATGCGTCCCCCTTGCCTGCGATCATTGGCGCCGTCACCCGCTGCACGAATTCAGGCGCTTCGGCCGGAACCGGCGGCGCAATATCGATGCGACTCGTCACTTCCTTCGGCGCCGGCACTTCATAAAGACAGTCGAGGGTGTGGTCCACAGCGGCGTAGTTGCGATCGACCACAGCCTGGCCGCGTTTCCCGTACGTTTTCTTGATGAAATCCTTGATGGCGCGGATGGCTTGAGCGCGAGGCAACACGTTGCTCAGCGCGAAGAAGCAGGTCTGCATCACCGTATTGATGCGTCCGCCCATGCCGGCTTCTCCTGCTACTTTCGCAGCATCAATCACAAAGAAGCGGAGATTCTTCCGGAGAATGTGTTCCTGAATCGTGCGGGGCAAGTGTTCCCAAACGTCCTCCGGACCATAAGGGCTATTGAGAAGGAACGTGCCATCCGGCCCTGCCAGTTCGAGCACGTCAAACCGCTCCAGGAAAGAAAACTGGTGGCACGCGACGAAATTCGCCCGTCCAATCAAGTAGGGAGCGCGAATCGGCTTGGGACCGAAGCGAAGATGCGAGGTGGTGAGAGCGCCCGATTTCTTCGAATCATAAACGAAATATCCCTGGGCGTAGTTTTCAGTATCTTCGCCAATGATCTTGATGGAATTCTTGTTCGCTCCAACCGTCCCGTCTGACCCCAGCCCGTAAAAAACGGCGCGGACGTTCGCTGGATCCTCAATGGAATAACCCGGATCGTAATTGAGGCTGCTATGGGTGACGTCGTCTACAATGCCGATGGTGAAATGGCGCGGCGCATGGCCGGCAGCCAGCGCGTCAAAAATGCCTTTCACCATTCCCGGCGTAAACTCCTTCGAAGAGAGACCATAGCGTCCGCCGCAAACCCTGGGCAAAGTGGCCAGACGCGGAGGCTGGCTGGTCACCGCTTCGCTCAAGGCGGTGACGACGTCCAAGTAGAGCGGCTCGCCTGCGCTCCCCGGCTCTTTAGTGCGATCCATCACGGCGAGCGTCTTGACCGTCGGCGGCAAGGCTGCAATAAAGTGCTCAACCGAAAAAGGCCGGTACAACCGGACCCGAATGACTCCAACCTTTGCTCCCCTCGCCGCAAGATCCTGAGCCGTTTCGACGGCTGTTTCCGCCCCCGACCCCATGATCACGATCACATGCTCCGCCTCGGGGTCGCCGGAGTAGTCGAACAGGCGATAACGGCGGCCCGTGATCCCGCCAAAACGCGCCATGGAATACTGAACGATTTCCGGGCAAGCAAGATAATAGGGGTTCACCGCTTCTCGCGCCTGGAAATAGACGTCCGGATTCTGGGCGCTTCCGCGCATGCGCGGCCGATCCGGCGAGAGCGCCCGCTCCCGGTGAGCGCGAATCAAATCATCACTGAGCAGAACGCACATATCATCGGGATCGAGCTGCTCCACTTTGTCCACTTCGTGCGACGTGCGAAAGCCGTCAAAAAAGTGCAGAAACGGTATCCGCGCTTCCAGAGTAGCGGCTTGCGCAATCAGCGCAAAATCCATCGCTTCCTGGACGGAATTCGACGCGAGGAACGCAAAACCCGTCGCGCGCGCCGCCATGACGTCGCTGTGATCGCCGAAAATCGAGAGGGCGTGCGCAGCCACCGTACGGGCAGCCACATGAATGACTCCGGAAGTCAGCTCGCCGGCAATCTTGTACATATTGGGGATCATCAACAGCAATCCCTGGGAGGCGGTGAAGGTGGTTGCCAGCGCGCCCCCCTGCAGCGCCCCGTGCAACGCGCCCGCTGCTCCGCCTTCGGCCTGCATTTCAACCACTTTCGGAACCACGCCCCAAAGATTGGGCCGCCGCTCTGCCGCCCATTGGTCCGCAAATTCACCCATAGGTGAGGAGGGCGTTATGGGATAAATCGCGATCACCTCGTTGGTTTGATAAGCCACGGCCGCGGCCGCTTCGTTTCCATCAAGCGTCACCATCTTCCGCCGCATTGGACCTTCCTCCGTTCCTGTCTGACTCCCCGCTCCAGACTCACACGATAGCGCCGCAGAGTCGCGCGGGTAAGTGATGGCGGTCACATGAAGCTACAGATTGTCCGGCAGGTCAGTCGCTGGAAGGACGCCCCTCGGCGGTTGGCAGCACCATCTCGACAAGGCGCAAATGGGAGACCTCACCCGTTTCGGGATTCATTTCGGGAATCACGTGATAGCTTCCAGGACGCGCAATATAGCCCTGCGCCTCGAGCTCGGTCACCTGCTTGTGGAAGGTTTCCGCGTCCCACTCCCGAATGATTTTTACTTCGCGCGGCAAGTCGCCGCCTTCCCTTCGAGGAGTATTTGAACTCATAGTTTGGTAGCGAGCCAATCTCAACGCATACGGATCCGGCACAAACGCTCAATTCAGGCGAGGCTGGTAATTCAATGCCACCAACTGCTGGTAGGCCGCCGCCAAGTCCCGGCTCAAGCATTCGGCGACGTGGTAGTAGGCTTGAGGGAAGCGGCTTAACAGTGCAAGGAAATCGTCCCGATGAATGGCCACAACGGTTGAGGAGGATTCACAAATAGCGCAGAGTTTGTAGTCACCTCCCGAAAAAACAGCGCTCGCTCCAAGAAGATCGCCCGGGCCCGCAGTATGGACTTTCCACCAGCAGCCCCTGGCATCGCATACATTGAGGCTGGCTGAGCCGCTCAAAAGAAAATAGACATGGGCCGCCGGCTCATCCTCGTTGAAGATCGGCAGACCCTCGGGATACGATTTCACCGTGCATCGCTCGATCGCGGCGCGTGCAGCCTCTTTGGGAAGGTCTTTGAAGATCATGGTTTTTCTTAACGCCTCCGCTCCGCAGGGATGAGGACCGTTCGAAATCGGCCTGTTTCCTCTTCGCACGGTCTCAGTCTCCGTCCGCCCGCATCGTCTCGTCGGTGACCCGAATCACAAGCGAACGTGACAGGTTGCCTGGCCAGCCGAACTTCCGCAGAACATCCGCAGCGATTCTTCATTTTCGGGCCCCCTGACGAGCAAGGCCCGCATTTGCCATCCCACATTCACAATTTCATGCTGGCCTGGAGCAACGAACCGTCGATCCGTTGCAATTGCATTCCTGCTTTTTCGCACAACCGTTTCATCTCCAGGTTGTCACTAAGAACGTCGCCCACCACTCGGCTGAGCTTCTCGTCGCACGCCACCTGCAGCACGCGCCGGAGCAATTCCGTCCCTAAACCTTGGTGCTGAAATTCGTCGCTGACCAGCAAGGCGAACTCCGCCTCATTACCAAAATGGGCCTTCGTCAGCCGGCCAACACCCATAATCTCCTGGGAGCCGGTCTTCGGATCCGTGTGCTCCGCCACAACCGCCATCTCACGATCGTAGTCAATGAAACAGATGCGGATGAGGCGCTCGTGCGCGATTCGCTGGCTGAGCTTGAGCAAACCGAAATAACGGTAATAGACGCTTCGCTCAGAAAGCTTCTGATGAAAGCGAATCATCGAGGGCTCATCCTCAGGCCGAATGGGACGGAGCGTCACCCGCAATCCGTTCCGCATGGTCCAATCGCTGACGTATTGTGACGGATAGGGGCGAATGGCGGGTCTGGGCAGACTCTCGAAAGGTTGATCCGCCGGGTAAAGCACGACACGAGCGTCCAGGGCCAGAATACGCTCGGGCGATACCCATAGGGGATTGATATCGATTTCTTTGAGCCGCGGTTGTTCGGCCACGAGCAAGCTGAAGCGCACCAGGAGTTCCTCGAGAGCCTGCAAGTCCACGGCAGACCGGCCCCGAACACCCTGCAGCGCTTTGAAAATCCTGGTTCGCTCCATCATCCGGCGGGCCAGCGTGCCGTTCAGAGGGGGGAGGGCCAGCGCCCGGTCTTGAAATACTTCCACAAGCTGCCCACCGAGGCCGAACAGAACCACAGGACCAAACTGGGGGTCAGGACTGGATCCGAGAATCAGCTCGTAGCCGCTTCCCTCGATCATTGGCTGCACGGTGACACCTTGAAAATGGCCGGCTCCCACTTTGAGGCTGACTGATTCCCGGATGGCACGATACGCCCGACCGACGCCGTCTGCGTTGCGGAGGTTGAGCTGAACACCGCCCACATCCGTTTTGTGAGTGATCGTCTCTGAAAGCACTTTGACCGCAACCGGGAAGCCCATCTCGCTGGCTGCCGCAACCGCTTCATCTTCACTCCGGGCCTCGCGAGTTTCCACCACGGGAATACCGTATGCCTTGAGCAGACGCTTGGATTCGGCTTCAGTCAGCAGCGTCCTTGCGGATTTGGCAGCCTCATCGAGAATACGTCCCGCTGAGTCCGCGCTTGCTTTTCGCAGGGTTGGATCCGCAGTCAACGCAGGTGTTTCGTAAATGGCTCGCAGATTGTACGTATACTGCCACATGTATGAAAACAGGCGGGCGGCGGTATCTGGAAATGGAAACACAGGAATGCCGGCACGATTCAGGATGGCCGCGCCGGCGGCGACTTCCGCTCCACCCATCCAGCTTGCCAGAACCGGTTTGTGATCGAGACGTGCGAACGGCTTCAGGGCTTCAGCCGTTTGCGCCGCATCCGTCATACCTTGGGGCGAAAGGATGGCGAGCAGACCGTCATTTTCAGGATCGGCAGCCACGGTCTTGACCGCGTTTCCATACCGCTCAGCGTCTGCATCGCCCAGAATATCGATCGGATTGTTGTGGCTCCAGTGCTCGGGCAGGAACGCACTCAAGGACTGCTGGAGTGAGTCTGAGAGCGGAGCGAGCTGGCCGTTGCTCGCCAGCAGCGCGTCTGTGGCCAGCACGCCGGGGCCCCCGGCGTTGGTTACGATCGCCAGCCTGGGCCCTTTGGGGCGCGGCTGTTTCGCCAGCACATCCGCCATATAAAAAAGATCGGCTATTCGCTCGACGCGCAGCACCCCCGCCCTTCGGAAAGCGGCGTCCAGCACGTCATCGCTTCCCGTCAACGCGCCCGTATGCGACGCAGCGGCCTTGGCTGCGGCCGCGGATCGTCCCACTTTGATCACGATGATGGGCTTGGCCAGCGCCACCTCCCGAGCTGCGGAGAGGAAAGACCGGGCGTTTCCCACCGATTCCATGTAGATGACGATGCTCTGGGTATGCGGATCGTCTCCAAGATAATCGATCAAATCACCCCAGCTCACATCCACCATCGACCCCGTGGAAACGAAGGCGCTGAAGCCCACCATATTCTGAAGGCTCCAATCCAGGACGGCCGTGCACAACGCTCCGCTTTGGCTGATAAATCCGACGCTTCCACTTCTCGCCATGCCCGCGGCGAAGGTGGCGTTCAAGCCCGTCAGCGGACTCATCACGCCGAGACAATTCGGTCCGATGATCCGCATGTTGCCCCGGCGCGCTTGAGCCATCACCTGCGATTCAAGCTCCGCGCCAGCCGGCCCGCGTTCCTTGAAACCGGCGGAAATAACGATGGCTCCCCCTATCCCAGACGCCGCACACTCACCGATCGCCGCTGGCACGGCGGCCGCTGGAATCGCCACCACCGCCAAATCCACTTTTTCCGGAACGTCCGCAATCTTCGGATAAGCCTTGATCCCCAAAACGCTTCGCCGCTTTGGATTCACCGGAAACACCGGGCCGCCGAAGGGACTGCTCAATAAATTCCACAGAATGGCCCGTCCCACGCTTCCTTCCGTTTCCGAAGCGCCGACCACGGCCACGCTTTTCGGCCGGAAGAAGACGCTCAGTGGGTGCGCCCTTCGGGCCGGCACGTGCTGCGCCACGTCTCGAACCGCCATCGCTGAATTCACTTGGAGCGCCTCACTTTCGTTTCCCGGAGGGCGAAGATGGAACTGCGCCGCCCACCGCTCGCAGGAAATTGACGAGATCCCACAACTGGGTCTCGCGCATCCGCTTTCCCTGCCCCGGCATCGTAGCATTGCCGACGCTCAGGATCTTGAAGAGTTCTCCATCCGTGTAGTGCGCGAGAGTTTGGGGCTTCGTGAAATCCGTCAAACTGAGTTTCAAGGCGATGGCCAGATCGCCCTTGCCGTCTCCGTTCGTTCCGTGGCACATGGCGCATTGGGACTGGTACAGAGCCTTGCCTTGCTCAACGGAATCCTTGGTGAACGGCACCGGGTTCTTGCGCGCTTTGTCTTGAGGCGTTAACCCGTAAGGAGAATTCACGGTGGCTTGGGCCGGCGCAACTCTGGCAGCAGCCGGCGCGGCGCCAGACGACTTGCTGGCCTGCGGACCCCGAGTGGCAGCGATCGCCACCGCCGCGAGGGCAATCCCGGCCGCGATGAAATAATGGCTTCGCATACTCTCTCTCCTTTTCCGCAACTTGCTCCAAGGACGAGAACCTTCACACCGTCCGTGGAGTGGAGCGCCTATTCGTATTCTGGTTTTGCACGCGCGAGCCCGCAGTGACCAAAATCACAGGTGTACAAGATTTGGGCGAAAGAGCGCGGTCTCGCGCTAATTTCTTCTTGCTAGTTTTCGTTTGGGGGTTATACGGCGCCGGGGATCGCTTCGCATGAAGCGATAAATCAGCAACGTTCTTCCGGCGATCAGACGCGAGCTTCTCAGGCCATTCCAACGGCGAAGTTCATAGACCGAAACGTGGTAGCGCTCGGCGAGCCGATCCAGCGTATCGCCTCGCCTGACTCGATAATGGAAAGCCCGCCGGCTCCAGCCCGTTGGTGCCGGGCCTGCTAACACACGACGCGGCGTCCAAGGCGCCAGCGGAATCATGAGGTATGACCCGGGCGAGAGCGGATCAGCGTGGCTCAGTTGATTCACTTCCACCAGTCTCGCTTCGGAAACATGATAGTGCAATGCCACGCTGCCGAGCGTATCGCCGGCGCTCACCCTGTAGGCCCGCCACCATCGCCGGTCCGATGCGGGAACCACGGCGACCCGCTGCTCGAAAGCCGCGGCCGTTCCTTTGGGAAGGTTCAGCGTAAACGCCGGGTCATCTTCGGGCGTTACCCAGCCTCTCAGATCCGGATTCAGCCGCTTCAACTTCTCCGGAGGATAATCCAGCAAACCGGCTACTAACCGAAGGTCCGTGGGCACGCGCACGTTCACGCGGTCGATCTCGAGAGGCGCTTCCGGATCCACGTTGAAACCGTAAGCTTTCGGGTCTTTGGCAATCGCCATCGTCGCCAGAAAAAGCGGAACGTAGTTTTCGGTTTCCGGCAGAAGCACGTGAAGCCGCCGTAACGTCCAATAATCCGCGTAACCTGTGCTCGCGATGGCTCGCTGGACCGTCACGGGGCCACTGTCGTACGCCGCCAAAGCCAGATACCAGTCCCCAAACTGGTGATATAAGTACTTCAGATCGCGGGCCGCAACAACGGTTGACTTATAAGGATCAGACCGCTCGTCTACCCAACGATTGATGCGCAACCCCGACTCGCGCGCCGTATCGGGCATCAATTGCCAAAGACCCTTTGCCCCTTTGCGTGACAACGCCGACGGATCGAAGAGGCTCTCGGGACCGGGAAGGTAAACCAAGTCATGCGGCAAGCCCTCCTGTTTGAAGATCTCTGAGATCATCGGACCATAACGGCCCAGACCCTCCAACACCGAAGTCAAATATCCACGAGCGTGCGCCGTCAGATAGGCGATGGCGCCCGCGACGCTTGGGTTCGCAACAAACGGAATGTCCGGGTGAACCGAAAGCATTTCCTGCCTGACGCGCTGCAACTCGCCGGCGTTCGATGCAAACGTCAGCCCGGAAAATGCTTCCTCGGGAGTGGGAGCGTATTGATGCGGGCTTAACGGTGTTCCCTGATGAATGGCCGCGAGCTCGATGCCATTGATGTTATCCGTGAGGACGTTGAATTCTTCTGAGAGTTGGTTGTCACTCAGTATGCCGTACTTCGATTGCAGCAGCACGCTCAGCGCCTGGTTGAACTCCTGCCGGGCCTCCTCCATGTTTCCGGCCTCATAGTCATTCAATCCCGCTGTATAGGCTGATTCGGCCCGATCGATGATTTGGCTGATCTCCAGCGTTCGCGCGGAAATCCGCCCGAGTCCGTGAAGAGCACGCAGCGTGGTGAGTTGAGGGTTTAGAGGTAAAGGCAGAGGCGCGAGAGAGCCCTTCGGCAGGCGGCCGAGAGCAACTCGCTGTTGCGCCGTCTGGCAAGAAGTCAGCGCGAGCACCGTCAAGAGGAATGCTAACGGCTTAAGCTTTTGCAATAATCAGCGCCTCGAAAGGTTTGCGCAAGCCTCCCAGTGCCTCTTCTATTTCGTTCACCATTATATACCCGATATTTTGATAACCCGGTGCGGATGGCTCAATCGTCACGTTGTTCGTTGTGCCGTCGTCAGTTAACAGCAATCAGATATCAGCTATCAGCAGTCAGTAATCAGCAATCAGCTTCCGCAATTTGCCGATGACCTACGCATTCTTGGTCTGGCTGTTGGCTTCTGAGCGCTGATCGCTGAGAAAATAGCCCTAGATAACTTAGGAATAAATCCAGAGTGGCTGTCAGAGTTTTCAACAACTTAACGGCTTTGAAATCACATAACTACTTTACTTTTCAATAACGTAACGGCTTTCACGGCTTCGTTTTTGGTTAGCATTTTCTCATGTGACTCATTCTATGCTACTTAACGGCTTCGTTTTACAAAAAAATTTAATTCATAATCCCGCGATACTATGAATCCCTGAACTTCCTGAACTGCTTGCTGAGCGCGAGGCCCTGCTGCTGATACGACGAGCCGATGGCCGGACCGTAAATCTTTTCAGGCGGCTCGATGAGGTCGCTGTAGATAAGGCGACCCACGATTTGCTCGTGCTCCAGCAAAATGGGCACCTCGTGAGCGCGAACTTCAAGGACCGCTTTCGTCCCTCGAATATCGCTAGTGCCATAGCCGAAGCCGGGATCGAAAAAACCCGCGTAATGGATGCGAAACTCACCCATGGACGGATCGAACGGCACCATCTCCGCTGCAGTTGCCGGCGGCACGCGAATCTTCTCCTTCGACGCCAGCAAATAAAAATCACCCGGATCCAGAATAATTCCCTTTCCGCTGCGGCTCGCAATCGGCTCCCAGTATTCTTCCGGATCGTGGCATCCCACGCGATCCAGGTAGATGACCGGCGAGTTATTTTTGGCTTTGTAGGCGACGACTTCGCCGGGCGAGCCACCTTGCAAGTCAAGCCGGATTCGCAAGCCCTGGTCGATAATCGCCTTGGCAGCGGTCTCTTCTTCTCCCTCACCTTGATAGACGAGCACTTCGCTCCGGTGCAGTTTTCTGAGCGCCGTATCGCTGGGCCGTTCCTTGCCGCGGATAAAGCGGAGCTGGTTCAGCTTCATTCCTGCTGCCAACGAAACCGGAAAAGTCCGCGACACGATTTCAGCGTAGAGCTTACCGCGATAGCCCCAGGCGACGCGTTCGAATTCCGGCCCTCCATCAGTGATGAGCCGTACGAAAATGTCGAGCCGCCCGGTTGTGCTCTTTGGATTCGCCTTGGCGCTCACATCATCCGGCAGGTCCAGTTGCTCGACCAGCGGCACCACGTAAACGGCGCCCCGGTCGAAAACCGCAGGGCGCTCGAGATTCACTTCGGCGATTTGAAGTTCGTGTATTTTTGCCTCGACCAGACCCTCGCCCGGCAGGAAACTCGCGCGCACGCGGTACGCCACGGGGCCCAGGCGCAAATCGATGCTTGCCGGCTGAACTTGCTCGTCCCCGATCGGAGCGGATGAATGAATTCGCCCTTCTTCGATCAGCTTTCGGATGAGCTGGCAGGGCAGAATTCCCCGCCCGCGCGGCCCGGCCGCAGTTTCCTCGGGAAACAAGCTCGCAGCTTTTGTGGTCACAGGATCATCTCTGCCAACCGGATCGGTCGATTCACCCGGCCTGCCGCATCAGGTTCCGGCTTCATCACCGGCGACTGTGGCTATGCCACCACCGTCTGCACCGGCGCGTTCAGCACCGCGCGCAAAACGGTTATCGCCCGCGCGCATCCCGCACGGTCTACGTCGTAATGCGTCACCATCCTCAAATTCTCAGGCGTAATCCCATTCGCCAAAATCCGGCGCTCCGCAAGGCGGCGCGACAGCTCGTAGGACGTGAGGCCCGTCCCTGAAACATCCGCAACCAGAATGTTCGTGGTCACCTTCGCCGGGTCAATCGAGATGCCGGAAATCTCCGCCAATTGTTCCGCAAGGTACCGCGCGTTCGCGTGATCCAGGTGCAGGCGTGGCGGAGTCTCCTCTAACGCCACCCGCGCAGCCGCCGCCAGCACGCCCGCTTGCCTCATGCCTCCGCCCAGCATCTTGCGCACACGGCGCGCCTCCTCGATAAATCCGCGGCTGCCCACCAGCATCGAGCCTACCGGAGCGCCCAAGCCTTTTGAAAAGCAGAACATGACTGAATCGAATCCGTGAGCGAGCGCCTCAACCGGCTCGCCCAGGGCGACCGACGCATTGAAGATGCGCGCGCCATCAAGGTGCACCGGGAGGCCAACACCATGAGCGCCCGAGACAATGGCTTCCGTAATCTCACGCGGATAGACCGATCCACCGGCCAGGTTGGACGTGTTTTCGAGCGAGATCAGGCCCGTGCGCGCCCGCGTGGCGGACTTGCCGCGAATACGAGGCAGAATCAAATCCCAGTTGAGCAACCCGTCCGTGGCGAAAATGGGCCGCGCCAGGCAGCCTGAAATGGCAGCCATCGACGCCATCTCCACACTGTAAATATGCGCGCGTTCTTCGCAAATGACCTCTTCGCCCATTTGCGTATGGACTTTGATGGCAACCTGATTGCCCATCGAGCCCGAAGGCACGAAAAGGGCGTCTTCCCGCTTGAAGATTTCCGCCGCACGCTCCTGTAATCGGTTTACAGTCGGATCCTCGCGATACACGTCGTCGCCCACCTCAGCTTCTGCCATGGCTTTCCGCATGGATGGCGTTGGGCGTGTTACCGTGTCACTTCGCAAATCGACGATAGGTTGCATCGCAAATCCCGCGCTAAGCAGAGCCGCTTAAATTGCCGCGCCCTGTATCGGGGCCCGGCTTTAGACGGGGCCTCGCGGTGCTACATTTCGCACGCCGTTTCGCCGGCGCTTCGTACCCCTGTATCACTTGCTCATGCCGCTTCGCGACACCCACGAAGCGATGAAAGCGTTTGGGGTAGGGGCGGGTTTCAAACCCACCCCTACTCAATTTTCAAGACAGGGCATGACTGAAGTCATGCCGACTCAGGTACGCATCAGCAGGGGCTAAAGCCCTCTTTCCTTCCGCATCTTTACGGCACGACTAAAGTCGTGCCCTGATACGAGGCGGTTTCGATCAATCCCAGAAACCCGAGGGCGAGGCTGCGCCTCGCCCTCGAGGGATTTGGGTCGCTAGCGCTCTCGGAAAGGCAAGCCTTTCCGCACGTCGTGCGGCAAAGCCGCATAGCGCGTGAGGGGTATCGCTCGGCATACCGCGACTCACGCGATGAATTCCTGAAATACTTCGTTCGAGACAAGGTATGCATGCTCGGCCAGCACCAGCCGGCCGTCTTGCTCACGCAACAGCCCGGCGCGGCCAAGCTCCTCCGCTCGCTTTTCCCACCAATTAAACGGCATGCCTCCCCATTTCCGCCTGGCCTCTTCCGGGCTGACGCCTTGCCGCTGCCGCAGACCTAAAAAGAAAAATTCCTCCGTCTGCTCGATGGCTGAAAGTTCGCGCGCTTCGGCGATGGGAAGCTCTCCGGATG
>JASHON010000100.1 GCA_030041095.1 Terriglobia bacterium | reverse complement strand
CGAACCCCCACGATGCGGCCTTCCTTGACGGCGATGTCAAGGCCGCAGCCGTTGGAGCACAAAATGCACGCCGAATGCACCCAGGCGTCGGGCTCACCTTGGATGCCAAGATTCATGTCCATCCTGGGTCGCATACTGATACTCCTTGCGCATCGGCTAAACCGGCGAGGCGCCGGCTGGCCTGGCACGTGCATGCTGCCGCTTCGCCTTACCCTTCGGATCCGGAGCGCCGGCGCAGGCGTTCCAGGTCCTTTTGTAACTGTTCCATGCGCTCTCTCATCTCCAGGATCACAGCGACCCCTGGCAGATTCACGCCCAGATCGCGGCGCAGCCGTACGATCCGCCGCAGGCGCTCGATCGCAGAGATCGCAAACAGCGGATCTGGAGCTTCGGACGCAACGGGCTCGAGCAGCCCGTATTCGATGAACCGCTCGATCAGTTCCGGGTGGACTCCTGCCGCATCAGCCAGCTCGCGCAGGTTCAGCCTGGAATGCTCGGTTTGCCAAAAAATCACTTCATAGTGCGCGTCATCCATGGCCTGCCTCAGTTCCATCCCTTCCGCGGCTCGAAGCCCGATTCAGCCGCTATTTCTTTGAGTAACTCGGTTTCCTTTTCGGTAGGCTTCGTTGGCACCACAATCTTGAGCCGCACGTATTGATCGCCTTGCCCGCCCGCCTGTTTGGCAAGGCCCTTTCCCCGCAGACGCAGCATCTGACCACCTTGGCTGCCCGGCGGAACACGCATTTCAAGTGGCCCGTCCAGTGTCGGCACTTTTACCGTGCTTCCCAAAATGGCTTCCCAAGGAGCGAGCGGCAGATCCAACTCAGTGTCGCTGCCGTTCCGAAGCCGGAAGAGCCCGTCCGGCTGAATGTGAACACGAAAATAGAGATCGCCACGCGAGGCGCCACCGGAGCCTGCGCCGCCTTTGCCCGGCACGCGGATTACAGATTCATCCTGGACGCCTCTCGGAATGTTCACAGTAAAGCTCTCAACCCGGGTCTCGCTTCCGGTGCCCTGGCAGGCCGGGCACGTTTTGCCGTCCTTGGTTCCCGAACCGCCGCACGCCGGGCAAATCTCTTCCACGGGAATGCGGACTACACGCTTGGCGCCGCGGTGGGCTTCTTCGAGTGTTATCGAAACCTCAGATTCAACATCAGCGCCGCGGGAGGAGAATTCAAAGCCCGCTCCGCCGCGCCGGCCACCGAAGATGGTCTCGAAAAAGTCGCTGAAGCTGCCGAACTGATCGCCGGCTCCAAACGGCTGGCGTGTGCGGCCAGCCTGGGTGCGGAAGTCTTCTGCTCCTCCCGGCGGAGGAGTATAGTCCATTCCGGCCTTCCACGCTGTGCCCAGCTCGTCGTAGCGCCGCCGCTTCTCTGGGTCGGACAACACCTCGTTCGCTTCATTGATCTCCTTGAAGTGTTCCTCCGCCACTTTGTTCCCTGGATTGACGTCCGGGTGAAGCTTGCGCGCGAGTTTTCGATAGGCCCGCTTGACCTCGTCCTGGTCGGCATTTCGTGCAACACCCAGCGTCTCATAGTAATCGCGAAACTTGATCGGCATAGGCGCACATTATTTCATTACTGATGCCACTCGGCAACCTCTGGGCCCTCTGAGCCCGAATGCAGATCGAACAGCAGTTTCCGGGCCGCGCCCGGCCATTGTCAATTGCTCTTTCGTCGCGTCAATTGAGTGGCAACGCGATGGTTCCATTCTCTCTGACGTTCCAATTAACTGGTGATGGAATTACATCCCGGCTTCGTAAGGTTCCGTGAAGAGCGTTCGCGCGCCGCCTGGGACATCACCTGGGAGAGTGTTTACTGGAAAGCTGCTGAAATTCAGGCACGAAAGCGTAGGGTTGAAAGCGCCCGCAGTTGGCGTCTTTTCGGTGCTCCCTGATGCTGCGGCTCTTGCGCCCGCCTCTGCGACGGCATTATTCATGACGCAGGGCCACCATGGGGTCAACTTTCGCCGCGCGACGGGCTGGAATGTAGCAGGCGAGAAGCGCCACGCCGGTCAGAATCAACGAGACGGCGATGAACGTCAGCGGGTCAGTAGGCTTGACGCCGTAAAGCATGCTCGAGAGAAATCGCGTGAGACCAAGTGCCCCGGCAATTCCGATAATGATTCCAGCAACAGTCAGTTTGAGCCCTTGCCGTATTACAAATCCCAGCACCTCGCGCCTTTTCGCCCCCAGCGCCATGCGGATGCCAATCTCATGCGTGCGCTGCGAGACGGAGTATGAGACGACGCCGTAAAGTCCCACGGCCGCCAATAGGAGCGCGAGGCTGGCAAAAATCCCAAGCAGGATCGTATTGAAGCGCGCCTGAGCCGACGACGACGCGAGGTACTGCTCCATGGTTTCGATCCTGTAAAGCGAAATGTTGGGGTCCATCGACACCATCTCACTGCGCACCAAGCTCACCAGCGCTCGCGGATTACCTTTCGCACGCACGATGAGAGTCAGCGTTGTGAGGGGGAGCTGGTTATAGGGAACGTAATAGACAGGTCCGGGAGTACCAGCCAGGCCCCGATCCTTAACATCGCCAACGATACCCACGATTTCGAGCCAAGGAGGGGCGCCCCCCATCGAAGCACGGGTTCGGATGCGCCTTCCCACGGGATCTTCATTGGGAAAATAACGACGCGCGAATGCCTGGCTGATCACGGTGACAGGCGGAGCCTTTTCGTCATCCGCTTCGGTAAATCCCCGACCTTGCAAAATGGGGATGCCCATCGTGTGAAAATACCCCGGACTAGCCATAACAAAACCGGCCACGGGTTGCATGGCTGAGGCTACGGGGTGACCTTCGATTTCGAAACTGAGGCGCCAACGGTCGGTTTCCGGAAGTGGAACGACGCCGCTGGCCGAACGGACGCCGGGTGTCTGACGAAGGCGGGCCAATAACCGGGTGTAAAAGCTGACCCACTGGGCGCGGGAATAGCGGGTTCGGGGCAATTGGAATGTAAACGTCAATAATTGATGGGGATTGAATCCTGGATCAGTTCTTTGTAACGCGAGATAGCTCGCGATGAGCAACGCTGCGCCCGCCAGAAGGGAGAATGCCGCCGCCGTCTCGCCGATCACTAAGCAGTTCCGCAGTCGGCGGTGGCGGCCCGCGTCCGAGCTGCTGCGTCCCGCCTCCTTGAGAGCCTCGCCGAGACCGGGCTTAGAGAGTTGGAGGGCCGGAGCCGCGCCAAACAGTACAGCCGTCACAAAAACTAAGGCAATGGCAAACAAGAGGACCAGGCCATCGACGCCCACTTGCGATGAGCGAGGAATCGTCACGGGCGTGAGCCGCAGCAGAACTCGGGTTCCCCAAACCGCCAGCAGGAGGCCCAGCCCCGTCCCCAGGAAGGAGAGCAGTAAGGTTTCTGTGAGCAGTTGCCGGACGACGCGGCGGCGGCCCGCGCCGAGCGCAACCCGGATCGCCATCTCCTTGTTGCGGGAAGCACCCCGGCCGAGCAGCAGGCTTGCCACGTTTGCGCAGGCGATGAGTAAAACGAATCCCGTCGCGCCGAGAAGGATCAGCAAGGCTAGTTGGACGCTTCCCACGATTTGGCGGAGCTCAGGTTGCAAGATCACCCCTTTGAAATCGCCGTCCGTGTTGGGATACTCCTTTGCCAGGCGACGACTGATGACCCCTATGTCTGCTTCGGCTTGGCTCATGGTCACGCCTGGTTTCAATCGCGCAATCACGCTGAACAAGGCCGCGCCTCGGTCAGCGGTCATCGGGGACTTACCCTCAGCGTCTGGAGCAAGTGCTGTCCAGAGTTCCGCCGTCTCGGCGCTGATGGGGAACTGAAATCCTGCTGGCATGACGCCACGGATTGTATAGCTCTTGCCATTGAGAGCGATGGCATGGCCGACAACTTTGGGGTTGGACCCGAAGCGCGACTGCCAAAGGCGGTGACTGAGCAAGACATCGTGGGATCCGGCTTGCTCGTCTTGTGGCAGGAACCCGCGTCCCAGGGCAGGCCTCTCCCCGAGCAGCCGGAACGTGTCCCAGGTGACAATTGCCCCAGGCAAGTGCACCGGCTGTCCAACGCCTGTCAGCGTGAAGTCGCTTTCCCAGTAGGCCGCAATGCTGGAGAAGACATGGTTCTGAGAGCGCCAATCAAGGAAGTTGGGGTATGACACGGACGAACTTACGCCGTGGCCGACTCGCTGCTGGACGGAGACAAGCTGGCTGGGGTGTGCGAAGGGCAACGGCCGCAACAGAACAGCGTCTATCACACTGAACATTGCAGTGTTCGCACCGATGCCGAGTGCGAGTGTAACGACGGCAACGGCGGTGAACCCAGGATTGCGGCGGAGTTGGCGCAGGCCATAACGCACATCTTGGATAAGAGTTTCAATGAAGCGTGCCACGCCCACGTCCCGGCATTCTTCTTTCATTTGCTCCAGACCTCCAAATTCCAGCCGTGCACGGCGTCGCGCCTCTTCCGGCGTCATCCCGGTCGCGACGTAGTCGGCAATTTGCTGCTCCAGATGAAACCGGAGCTCCGCATCGAGTCGCTTTTCAGTCCGCTCTCTCCGAAATAGTTGCTGATACCAGCGCATGTTTTACTCTCAACCAGTGCTTTTCTTGCGGGGATTGCCCGATTTCTTAACGGTACGTCTACGTGCCACGCCAACCGGCGTTGGCAACATCACTCGTGGCGAAGTGCCACGGAGGGATCGACCCTTGCCGCGCGGAGCGCAGGAACGCAGCACGCCAGAGGCGCTACGGCCATCAGGATTACGGCGACTGTAGCGAACGTCAGCGAGTCAGTAGGCTTGATACCATATAGTAGACTCGAGAGGAACCGTGTTACACCGAGCGCGCCTACAATTCCGGCGGCTACGCCAATCGCGGCCAGCTTGAGACCTTGCCCCACCACCATATTCAACACGTCGCGCTTCTGTGCGCCTAGCGACACTCGGAGGCCAATCTCACGCGTGCGCTGGCTTACGGAGTAAGAAGTTACGCCATAGATACCGATTGCGGCGAGCGCCAAAGCCAAAACCGCAAAAATTGCGATGAGCAACGTCGTGAAACGTATAGCGGCAAGCGAGGTGCGAATCACATCGTCGATAGTCTCGAAGTCATAAACGGCTACTTCAGGATCAACCGACCGGACTGCGCGCCTGACGGACGGAATGATGGTTTCGGGCGCGGACGCGGTGCGTACGATGACGTCTCCGTCAAGCGGGCCATACGCTTTATAACCTGGGTCAGCGATTTGCGCTGCGGGTGTGTAAAGCGCGTCGTGAATCTTCCAGTTCTTGCGCCCAGCCGGGCCGAACTGCTTTACGTGATGGACGACGCCAACAATCTCGTGCGGTACCCCGCTTGGATTGTCGAAAAAGAGGATGAGGTGTTGTCCCACAGGATTCTGATGCGGGAAAAACTTGCGCGCCAGTGCATCGTCTATCATTACAACAGGCTGGGAGCCCAGCGTGTCCTGGTCCGTAAAGGAGCGGCCGCGGAGCAGGCTGATGCCCATGGCCTGAAGATAACCGCGGCTCGTGCGATAGAGCCTAGCCGCTGGCATGCTCTGCGGATGCGGCTTGGGCCGGCCTTCAACATAAAAGCTCGCTTCGAGCTCCCAGCCCATCGGCATACCGCCCGCCATTCCAGCCGCCTGGACACCGGGAAGAACGCGAAGGCGGTCCAACACGTTCTTATAGAAAGCCCGGTCATTGGCCCCAACTGAGTAGTGCCTGTACGGCAAGGAAACCTCGAAGCGGACCGTGTCTTGCGGGTTGAAACCTGTCTTCACGAGGTTCAACCGTAGAATGCTTTGCAGGGTAAGTCCTGCGCCTGCCAGCAGAACCACCGCCAGCCCCATCTCCGCCACCACGAGGCCATTCTGTAGCCGATGGCCGCGCCTGCTCGCGCCACGGCCACCTTCTTTAAGCGTGTCGTTCAGGTCTGGGTTCGCGGAGCGCAGCGCGGGAGCCAGGCCGAAAATAATGCCCGTTACAGCCGACGCGACCACAACGAAGAGAAGTACTCTCGGGTCCAGCCCCGCGTTTTGTGCACGCGGAAGTTCGCCCGGGACGTACGCCAGGAGCAACTTTGCGCTGGCGTACGCCAGTAGAATCCCGAAAGCGCCCCCGAAGAGGGCCAGCAGAACGCTCTCGGTGAGCAGTTGCCGCACCACGCGCCGCCAACCTGCCCCTAGCGCAGCACGAATGCCCATTTCCTTTTGCCGGCCAGCCGATCGGCTCAGCAGCAGGTTTGCCACGTTGACGCAAGCGATGAGCAGCACGAAACAGACCGCACCCATGAGCAGATAGAGCGTGGTCCGAACATCTTTAACAAGAAAGGAAAGGGCCGACGTCACGTTGATTCCTCGGCCCGCATCGGCCTTTGGATACTCTTGCGCCAGCCGGCGCGCGACATCGGTCATGTCCGCTTCGGCTTCGCCCCGAGTGACACCAAGCTTGAGACGGCCCACGACGAGCATGCCGAAACCCGTTCGACGCTGATGGATCCAAATCCGGTCGTAAATGCCAATTGGCACGTAAACGTCTTCGCGGCGAAAAAACCAGAAATCCTTCGGCAACACGCCAATCACCGTGTAGCTCTGGCCGCTCATGGTGAGTGCCTTACCAATTACATCTCGCTTACTGTCGAAATGCCGCTGCCAGAAGCCGTAGCTCAAAACGGCCGTGGGCCCGGCGCCGAGACGGTCATCCGCTGCTGAAAAACCGCGACCCAACGCCGGAGGAATGCCCAACGTCCTGAAAAAACCCGCTGAAACCGTGCCAATAGTCACTACCTCGGCGCCCTGGTGAGTTGCGAGGTTAAAAGCGTCCGGGTGATAGCCAGCCATATCCGAAAACGAGCGCTGCTCACGTTGCTAGTCGAGAAAATTCAGGTAAGAAACGCCCATCTCCGGACTCTTTCGTGAACTCTCCGTAAGGATCATGACGCGGCCGGGATGAGGATAAGGCAACGGGTCCAGCAGTACTCCATTCACAACCGTGAAGATTGCCGCAGTCGCACCAATCCCAAGGGCCAGCGTGGTGATCGCGACAGCAGTGAAGCCAGGATTGCGACGCAACTGGCGCAAGCCGTAGCGCACGTCCTGGATGATAGTTTCAAGGAACCGTGCGGCGCCTACATCCCGGCATTCTTCTTTCACTTGATCAAGCCCTCCAAATTCCAGCCGCACCCGCCGGCGCGCCTCTTTCGGTGTCATGCCGGTTGCAACATAATCAGCGATCTGCTGCTCCAGATGAAACCGCAGCTCGGTGTCGAGCTGTTTCTCGGTTCGTGCTCTCCGAAATAGTCGCTGATACCAACGCATAAAGTAGACCTCAGCGATCAGCGATCAGCTATCAACTGTCAGCCATAAGCCCTCGCCTACCAGCTTTCGGAACCAGCCCACAGCAACAGACAACTCGGTCTCGAAGTTTGCTGACCTCTGACAACTGAAAGCTGACTGCTTGTCACTCGTCACTGCTTCTTTACTCCGCCGTTTGAAGAATCAGCGCCACCGCTCCCGTCAGCCGCTCCCAGTTCTCAATTTCGCTTTCTAGCTGCTTACGCCCTTTGGGGGTGAGGGAGTAGAACTTCCCCTCGCGGCCCGTCTCCGTCACCCTCCACTCCGCCTTCAGCCAGCCGCGGTCTGCCAGGCGGTGCAGCGCCGGATAGAGCGACCCCTGCTGAAGCTGGAAGAAATCGCGCGAAATCTGCTGCATGCGTTGCGCAATGCCGTAGCCGTGAATCGGCCCAAGCGCTGCGATCTTCAGAATCAGCATATCCAGCGTACCCTTCAGAACTTCTGCTCTCTCTTCGCCCATGAGAACACATCGAATATCTACCTATACTCTTCCATCGCTTAATTGTCAACTCGGAGCAAGGGTCGAACGCCGTCGGCGGATATCGCCTGTCCAAGCCCCTACGGCACCTCCGTTGGAACCCAACTCCAAACACCCCTCATCCAGCACGATCCTTTCCTGCGCTTGTGGTGACTGGGCGTGAAGAGCGATGCTGACCAGGAAACCAATGCTGCGGCGGCGGTGCAGGATTGGAACTAGGTCAAGGCTCCCGCGATACGGCTGGGGCAAAAAGAATGGGCGAATCGTGCGGCGGACGAGATCGGCGTCGTCGCTTATCTTCACGGCGATTACACGCGAGCCGCTGCGCGAATGAAAAAGGCGCTAGTCACGGCGGCACTCATGCGGTTACAGCGGGAGCGGCCTGATGCCGGAAGGGATTTCCACCGAACTGGAATCAGGAGTCGTGGCCAAGGATGGCTCGAATGTCACGCGCTCCGCGAAGAATCCGAATGATTCCCAGAGGGCGGGACTCGGGGTCGTAGACCACGATGTAGTTAGGGCATCGCGGGACTGTCCAGAATCGAACAGGACGGCTCGCCAAACCTTCCCGCACGTGCCCGCGCAGTGGCCCGTCGGCCAGAAAAGCGCAGGCCTCGTAGACAGCCGTTTCAACGCGATCAGCGGCCTCCGCGCTGTCCTGGGCGATGTAATTCCAGATTTCGATCAGATCATTTTCCGCTTAAGGGGTGAAGCGGTAGAGGCTCATCCGTGATGCTGAGCAAGCCAATCACGCTTATGTCGTTCGAGGTAGGCTCGGACTTGGTCGCCATCGATCAACTCGCCGCGACATGCAGTGGCGTAGCCCTCTTCGATTTTCATGCGGGTTTCGGTCAGCCATTGTTCGTGTTCGCGAAGCAATTCCAGTGCCCGGCCGATTACTTCTTCCGCATTGTGATACGACCCGGAGCGCAGTACTTCATCGATCAATCGCTCATGTTCGGGTCGAAGAGTGATGGGCATACGTATTTCCTCTCCCTGTCACCCTATCGTGCTTCGCAGATAAGGGTCAAGCCAATGTCCGTGGACTTCACCGGGAAACCAGTCCCGGATGGTCAAATCGCGCGCCGTGACGCCCCCCGTTTCGGGAGGAACTGCCTGATGCTTCGTTTGTTCAAAGCGCCATTGAACGCCGCCCAGGTCCGAAGCTGTCACGAGCGCGAGTTTGCTGTTTCTCGCAACCGTGATCGTCGCTACCCTTGATGCAGGCCGCTTTCGCTGGAACGGCGCGATTCCCTGGGCAGTTCACTGCGCTTGCAGCGCTGGCAGCGGCTTTGGGGCTTCAAAACCGCGCGATGGCAGTGAATGCAATATTCCGGGCGCTTGGTGTACGAACTCTGAGAACTTGACTATTTGTATCGTGAATGATAATCATTCACGGTATGAATAACAATTTTCTTCCGCGCCTGCTCCAGGCTACTCTCGCGGGGCATCTTCGGACGATGCCTGCCGTCGTTGTCACCGGAGCCCGACAGACCGGCAAGAGCACGCTGGTCCAGGCACTTGTTAACGGAGAGCGCCGCTTCCTCTCTCTGGATGACCTTGATGTTGCCGGCCTGGCCCGCAGTGACCCGGAGGCCCTCGTGGGAGGCTCGGTTCCGGTGACGCTGGATGAGGTGCAGCGCGAGCCGGAGGTTTTGATCGGCGTCAAGCGGGCCATAGACCGTAAGCGCCGCGCCGGTCAGTTTCTATTGACGGGTTCGGCGAATCTCCTGCTAATGCGCCGCGTGTCCGAATCGTTAGCCGGGCGCGCGAGCTACTTAATGCTTTGGCCGATGACCCGCCGGGAACAGGCAGGCCTCGGGCGATGTGGATTGTGGGAAGAGTTGCTCAGCGCAGACGAGCATGACTGGATTCACTTGCTTCGGCATGCTCCGAGCGAGCAGGAGGATTGGAAGAATCTCGCGCGGCGCGGAGGTCTTCCGGTGCCGGCCGTGCACATGAAGACGGCCCCAGATCGTGCCGTGTGGTTCGAGGGTTATGTGAGAACCTATCTGGAGCGGGACCTTCAGCAACTCTCCTCCATCTCGGCACTGCCGGACTTTCGCCGGCTCATGCGGGCCGCAGGGCTACGCCTCGGACAGATGCTGAACCAGACGGAATTGGCCCGCGATGTGGCGCTCCCTCAGCCAACGGTTCACCGATATCTTAACTTGCTCGAAGTCTCGTTCCTACTGATTCGGATCCCGGCGTACGCCGTGAGTCGGACCAAGCGGTTGATAAAGACTCCGAAGCTCTATTGGGGCGATACCGGAGTGGCCCTGTATCTAGCCGGGGATGCCGAGCCGGCGGGCCCACACTTGGAAAATCTTGTGCTTCTCGACTTGATAGCGTGGCGAGAGGCGCGCATGGAACGCGCAGAGATTCTCTACTGGCGGACAGCCGTGGGAGAGGAAGTTGATTTTGTGATTGAGGCTGGTCAGAGCCTCCTGCCGATTGAGGTAAAGGCCACTTCGCGGCCCCACCTGGGTGACGCATCCGGCCTTCGTGCCTTCAGGCGGGAGTACCCGAAGACCTCGAGGCACGGGCTCTTGCTTCACGCAGGAACCCAACTCGAGTGGCTCGGAGAGGCGGCGCTTGCCGCACCGTGGTGGATGGTTTTGTGAGCTGGGTACGTACAGAGTCTGGCCATGACCGTTAAGAGCCCAGACATGATGCGGCGCATTCTACGGAACCTGCAAAGGGCTAAGAAGTTCGAGTGCTTGGGGCGTAGTTCGCGCGCCGCGTGGAGGAAAGAGGGTAACACCCTATGAATGGCTGGGAGGCAGGGATTCGAACCCCGATACGCAGATCCAGAGTCTGCAGTCCTACCGTTAGACGACCTCCCAATACCAGCGCATCCCTAGATGTAACACGGCTCTCCGTCTCGTTGTCAAGCCGCGCGCCCGCATGAACCGCCTTTCGGTGAAGCGTTTACAGGCGTGGAGCGGCCAACGAAACAAAAAGGGAATTGGCGGATCGCCGCATTTGGAGGCAGCACCGAAATGCACACGTGCTATACGCTGAGCCGCCGGCCAGGCCATCATCGCACCCGAGCCTGGCCTGAACGCGACGCCTCATCGCCATCCCCGCTCAGAACGTCATCGCCTGCTGTTGGGCCATTTGAGCATGCACGACGGCGATGGCGGCCATATTCACGATTTCAGCCACGGTAGCGCCACGCTGCAACACGTGTACGGGCTTCGAAAGTCCCATCAGGATGGGGCCAAGCGCTTCTGCGCCTCCAATGCGCATCATGAGCTTGTAAGCGATGTTGGCGG
>JASHON010000099.1 GCA_030041095.1 Terriglobia bacterium | reverse complement strand
GCCCGGTTTAATTGGACAGCACCGTGAAAAATTCCGTGCCCCTGCCGACCCGTTCCCCTCCGCCGCCGGGGGAACCTGGTTTTCAAACCAGCCTTCAGGGGCGAAGTTTGTTCAATAGAATCAACAAGCGGTTTGCTGGCCCGAAGCTAATTTGGACAGCCCTGGGTTTGAAACCCGCCCCTACCCCAAACGCTTTCGTCGCTTCGTGGGTGTCGCGAAGCGACATGACCAACTGATACAGGGGCGGCGGAGCCGCGCCGTGCCTTAGCGACACTCCTCAACGAATGTAGAAACTCCAGGGCGGAGTTGAAACCCTGGCCTTCCCGCGACATGGTGCGAAATGCAGGCTAACGTCATTTTGTCATACAAACTTAAACTTTCCTTCACAGACAAGTAATTCCCGATTGAAAATATGCCTATTTAGATCAGTAGTCTCAGAAGCCGGCGCTCAGCCGGAATCTTCGCTGGGTCAGTTCAGACCGGCGATTCATCAAAGGAGCAAATGAATGAGAAGGAACATCCAATGGTCGGCGATCTGTGCCTGTTTGTTGATCGGTAGCTTGATGGTTTCCGGGAGGCTTGATGCACAAAACGCCTCTGCTTCGAGCTCTTCCAACCAGAGCCCTTCGGCAAGCACAGTGGAAGCTCTGAAAAATCAAATCAGCGCGGAGCAGAAAGAGATTCAGCAACTCCGCGATGTCCTCAAACAGCAGCAGAAGTTGCTGAATCGTGTTGTTCCAGCTTCGCCGGCTGAGGCGAGGCAGAACGCTGCGGCGACGGCCGCGCCGGCTTCCGCGCATTCAACCAGCACGGCTCCAAACGCCGCTGCTGTGGCGGCGGACTCGGAAAAGGAGACGAAACCCGCAGCCGTCACCACTCAGCCGCCAGATTCCGTGAAGGACTCGACGGATCCAGAAGTGGCAAGCGCTGCGGCGACGCCGGTCATCGCCGTCGAGCCGCCGGTTGCTCTCCCTCCCGGCGAACAAACCAACCCAACGCTTACCAATTCACCCATCACTCCCATCCCGCTACGAATCGGCCGAGCCACACTCACGCCGGTGGGATTCGTCGATGCCACGGAGTTCTTCCGCACGGAAAACCTGGGCAGTGGAATCGGCAGTTCCTTCGGCAGCGTCCCGTTCTCCAATACGGCCGCCGGACAGCTTACTGAAAACCGTCTTTCGATTCAAAACTCCCGCATCGGTGCGGAGTTGGACAGCTCGTTTGACGGCTTCCAGGTGCGCGGGTACTGGGAGTCTGACTTTCTCGGATACCAGCCCAATGGCGCATTTCAAACCAGCAACAGCGACAGCTTTCGCATCCGTCTTTACTGGGTCCGTGTGAGGAAAGGCAAATTCGATTTCTTGGCGGGGCAGTCCTGGAGCTTGATGACGCCGGGCCGTGTGGGGATCTCGCCGATGCCTTCCAACATCTTCTATTCCCAAGACATGGATACGAACTACCAAATGGGCCTCACGTGGTCGCGGCAACTGCAGTTTCGATTTACGTATCATGCCTCGCCCATCGTGACCGCTGCGGTCTCCGTTGAAAATTCCGATCCCTTCGTTGGTGGCGCCACCATCCCCAGCGCGTTTGCGAGCGAAGTGGACAACGGATCCAACAACAGCGCGCCTGCTTTCGTTCCGGACATCGTTGGCAAGCTCGCCTTCGATCCGAAGGTCAATGGAAGGGACATGCACTTCGAATTCGCCGGCCTTCTCTCCAATTTCAAGACGTTCGATCCCTCCACCAACTCCACAGATACGGCTACAGGAGGCGGGGGCGAATTCAATTTCGATTTCGACCTTTGGAAGAATTTTGACCTCATCGCAAGCTCGTATTACAGCAGCGGTGGAGGCCGATACATCATCGGCTTGGCCCCGGATTTCGTTGTCACCCCCGGCGGGACGATCTCTCTCGACCAGGCAGACTCCGGGGTTGGGGGTTTTGAAGACCAGATCACACCCAAGACGATGCTCTATGGTTACTACAGCACTGCCTATATCGGGCGTGACTATAGTATCGTTCCTCCCACTACGCCGGGCGGCACTCCAACTTTTGTAGGCTACGGCTATCCGGGATCGCCTTCGAGCATCAACCGCGACCTTCAGGAAGGAACGTTCGGCGTGATTCAGACGTTTTGGAAGAACGCCCACTACGGCGCGCTGCAGTTGATTACGCAGTACTCCTACCTGACCCGCTTCCCATGGTACGTGGCTACAGGTCAGCCCAAAGACGCTCACTTGAGCATGGTCTACATGGACGTTCGTTACGTCTTACCGTAAGTTGATGGTTCATCTCCGCGCTCGTTCTCGCTTGCTTCGCGAATGCGAGCGAGAACGAGTGAAGGAATCAGCGGGTGGCCTTCCAGCGCCTTTGCGGTTTGAATTTGCAGTTCTGGATGACGCTGTTGAATGCTCGCGACGAGCTCGGGCAGGTCGCGGCTGAGGTGTTTGCCCATGGTGAGGAAGTAGGGAATGACGATGATCTTGCTAAGCCCGGCGGCCGCCGCGTCCTCAACCGCGGTGGCGAGGTCCGGTTGGGCAATATCCAGGAAGGCGGCGCGGACGCGGGCGAACCCGCCGGTTTCCTGGATTTGCTGCGCCAGATTATGAACGCCGCGATTCCCCTCTTCCACGCGGCTGCCATGCGCGAAGACAATGACCGCCGTCTCTGATTGCCTGGCTTCCATCTTTCTCACAGCAACGGTTGGCCTACTGGCCATTCCCGCGATACAGCCAATGCTGGTCTTCACCGGCATTCACCGGGAGTGGTTTTGCGATCTGGTCAAGCACATCCCGCTTGCCTGGCTCGCGGACGAGATGCGGAAACTGCAACCCGCCCTGGTAATTGAACGTTACGGTTCGATAGTAATCGTCGTTTTCGATCAACACGCTCAGCGGTTGGGAACCGCTGGCGAGGGCATCTTTCAGCACATCCGGTGTGTAAGCTTCTCCATCAACCGCCACCACGCGCATTCCAGACGAAATACCCGCATCGTAGGCGGGCTTGCCCACAACGGAATCTCCAACCACTCCGTTTGCTCCGATGATGAGGCCGATAGAATCAGAAAGATCAGCGGCGTGCAGCCTCTCATCCTCAGATTCCTCCAGACGGGACTCTTCGCTGGTGAAGACCAATTTCCAACCGGCAGCTTCAACTCCGGCCACCGGCGCGGCAGCCGACGTGGAATCGAGCCAGTGATGAAAGAATCCCGCCCAATCATATGGCGCAACCTGGTTCAACGCGTTGACCACGTCGTTGAACGTATAGGGTTTCAACTGCGGACCCAGGTTCGGGCCGCCGTAGAAGAGGTGACAGAAACTCATGAGTGATTTCTTGCCGTGTGTGAGCCGGCGAATGGTGGCATTCACGTCAAGCCAGAGGAGATCGCCTTCCTCGTAAAAATCCGTGCTTCGCCGCCAATTCGTCCACTCCGGAGGCGCGAAGTATAGAATCTGCGCAGCATCGGCGGTGTCTTGCAGAGGACGCCACGTGCGGCCCGGGCGCCCAGGACCGAGCTCGGCCGCAATGAGCGCCAGGTACTGCCGGTATTGTTTGGGCGTCCAAAGTCCGCAGCGGACAGCTAAGAGTGGACCCAGATAATCCGTAAGGCCCTCATACACCCAAAGGAGGTCCGTCTTCTGCGGCATGTCGTAATAGGGTGGGCTGAGATCGGCAGGACGCCGAAATTTGCCGTTCCACGAATGCACGAATTCATGCGGGAGCAGGAGGCCTAAAAACTGGCGAGCCTGGGAATTGATGAGAGAGTCAAGCGGCGCGCGGCTGTCATCGGATTCATGGTGCTCGAGCCCGAAATGAGCCACATGATCGCTCAGGGTGAGCAGGAAGTGATAATCCCGGTAATGGCGTGTTCCGAAGAGCGCGCCCGTCTGCGCCACAAGGTTCGTAAAGTCCTTTTGAATATCAGGCGGCATGGCCAACGCGGCGGGGTCGTCGGCGGCCACGTCGATCTCATGGTGGATTGGATCACCTGGCGGCGTCACGTTGAACGCGCGCGTATACTGCCCTGCAAGCACAGGAGAATCGACCAGGCGGTTGAGGGCCACCGGCTTGAAGCGGATTTCGTCGCCCGACTGTGAGGCCACCGGAAGCGCGGTGTGGAACTGCCAGCCAGCAGGCAGGCGGAGCGAGGCGTCGTAAATAATTTGCTGCGCCAAGGCGCCACTGGGATAGAGAAGATCCTGGTTCCAACTAATCACCACCAGCTTCTCAGTGGCGGATGCGCCAGCGCTAAAACCGGACTCGGCTTCCGGCTCGATATAGTCGAGCTTAACGTTGAGGGCGCTCACGCCTGCAGGCACGGTCAAATGGAACTTGAACATATCCAACAAATCGCGCCGCCAGGGGATGGATTGGCCGTTTGCCGTGAACTTCAAACCGACAAGATTCGCGGTGGGACCGTCGGGCGCATGCTCGCCGGGGATCCATTTCGGATAATAAAGTGTTAGTGGACCGGGACGAACCGGCATCGTCATTTCTGTGTGAATGATGCGCATCGGCGCCTGCGAAGCGTCTACCCTCAGGCGGATGGGCGCGCCGGGCTGGGCTGAAACCTGCACGGCTCCCGGAATCATCAGGCCGGCAAGGATCGCCAAGAAAAAGAGACGACGAGACAACGGCATATTGACCTCCATTAGCAGGTTGCGGGAAAACTCCCTTGGCGCGTCATGCTGAGCCCGTTCGCCCTTCCGCAGCAAACGGCCGTGAGCGCAGCGAAGGGGCTCAGGGTAAACTCTGCGTCGCGTTTCGGTATATGTGCAGTGAAGCAAGCACCGAGACCCTTCACCGCCTTCAGCTCTTCAGGATGTACGCCCCGAAGGGATTTTCGGCAAACGAATAGGTTATCAGAAGGCGAGCGGGTTATGGCAAGCGGCATCGCGATGGTGACGCTTCATCTCACTGCGAAGCTTGCCAGCTATTTCATCGCGGGAGTGAGAGCATCCGAGTCAAGGCTTGCAGAGCCACTGGAAGGCCGCAGGCGGGTGGTCTTCAGCCAGCCGCGCACAAAGCCGCTAATTCCCAGGGCTTCGCCCAAGAGGAAAACCGGCCAGGGGAACGTGTGTGGCAGGCGTGCCTGCAGAAGCCGTCGATAATTCCACGTAAAAGAAATGACAACGATCAAGCCACCCATATAAATGCTTAACCATTGAAGCCGTGTCATGCGGGTGGCGCGATGCTGGCCGGCATTGCGAAGTACGACGGCCCCAGCGCCGATCATGGTGACGGAGACAATCGCGGGCGCGAGCACGGGGCCGCACCACGGCACAGGAAGCAGGAATAGTAAGTCCCAAGTGAACAAAGAGGCGGGCCAGCCGATCAGCAGCCTGAGAAAGGCGTAAAACGCCAAGTCCCAAACGCCAAAAGCGACAGCGAAAGCGGCCACGCCCTCCGTGCGACTGCGGCTTACGGCCAGGGCAATGGCGGCGAGCATGACCAATGTGGCAAACTCTCTCAAAAGCTCGATCTTCAATACGCCCCAAAGTTTCCCCTGGTTTTGCGAGTGGAGCTCTTCAGGCGTTAGAAGAGGGAACAAATTGTTTGCAGCCGCCTGGGAATAAACGCGCGCCCGTACCGGCTCTGTGAGGCTGCGCAAGTAGATCACGACGGCGGCTTCGACATAGCCGAAAGAGATGCCGAAAAGGACTAAAGCGAGCAGGGTGAGTTTCCAACGTTGAGGCCTGGCCGTTCTCACACGTTCTTCCCCGCCGTGGCACTCCGGCGCGCGCCATCGTAATTTTCGGACATCATTCTTAGATAACACACTTCGAACGGATAATGCGGAGAAGGGAATTATCGGGAAGCGGCAACACGTCAGTTCCAGGGTCATAGCGCCGCAGTCTCGGCGGCAGCCGGCAAGATGCCGGCGCTACTCCTGCGAATGCCGGTGCTACGGCGGGCTCTGTCAGGATCGGGATAAGGCGGGTTCGTTGACGACTTTGGTTAACGCGGCGGTCAGCGCATCCAGCGCGATTTCAAGCTCGCGGAACTCGTCTTCCGCGCCGGTCAGGTTTTCCTGGCGGCCCATGCGCTCAATGCTGAACGCCAGGTTTGTGGCGCGGGCCGCTCCGAAGTTGGCCACTGCGCCCTTCAAGGCGTGTCCCTCGGAGGCCACGGCCGAGGGGCTTTTTTCACTGACGGCTGCGCGGAGCCTCTCAAGCATTCCGGGAAGTTCAGCCAGAAACAAGCGTGCGAGTTCGCCCAGAAGTTCTTCGTCCCCTTCGACACGTGAGAGCGCGAGTGCCCGGTCGAAAGGCAATGCGTCTGCGGCTTGTTGAGGCTCCAGTGCTTTGGCCGATCGTCGATCCATGACTTCCTCCATCACTCCGGGAACCTCCAGCATCGAGACAGGCCTCGAACGGCTCTGCGCGTCAATGTAGACTCCGCCGGAAACACCGGGGTTTGCAGTGAGACTCGCCGGCCGTGCTCGGAAGTGAATGAAATCCAGCCGGTGTCGACTACCAGTCCATCCGCAAGGATTCATCGGCAAGCCGCGTGCTCAGCATGAACTTTGGTCGGGAAGTGATCTATGGAAAAGGGCAGCAAACCGTCTCCGGGCGGGCCGGACTCCGGCTTTCCGGTTGGGAACTTGCCACCGCTGCGGTTAGAAATTACGAAGAGTTCGCTTGGGGCGTCCCAGAGGACAACACCTTATGCCAGCCGATCAGTTGCCGTCACGCCTGGGAATACGCCAGGAGGAAACAGCGGAAATGCGCGGCCAACGAAGCTCGCCATTCATCGCGTGAAACTGAATTCGGTGTACCTGTTTTCAATCACATAACGGCTTTGAAAACCGATAACGTACTTTATTTTCAATAATATAACGGCTTTCACGGCTTCGTTTTTGGTTAGCATTTTCTTATGTAATTGATTCTATGTATCTTAACGGCTTCGTTTCCTCAAAAAAATTATATTCTTAGTCTCGTGGGATTATTTATTGACTTTGCTCTGGCTGCGGTTCATTGGCCATTGCCGATCGTTTCCTTCGTTTGGCTTTTGAATCAACCATGCGCGCCTCGATCCTGATTCTAACAGCCTGCGGTGAGACAATGGGGACAGATGGGACACTTTTTCAAATGCCCGGCCATCGATTCACGATTTGGTCTTTTCTCGAAAGGAAACCCATAGTCTCATCCCGGTGCATCGCCGCTTGCATTTTGCGCGGCACGATACGCCCTCTTGTTCGCGCCGGGCAAGATCGCCTATGATGAGCCATTCATCAGCAGGCAGTGACATCTTAAGGAGATCGCAATGACAGAACCGACGAAAGAAGAATTGCTGGCTCGGATTGCCGAGCTTGAAAAGCAGGCTGGCCCTAAAAAAGCCGGGCGATTGGAGTTCAGAGTGAGCGGAAAGGGAGGGGTAAGCGTTTACGGATTGGGACGCTTCCCCGTCACGCTTTACTGCGAGCAGTGGGAAGCTTTGTTAGCGGTTGCAGACGATCTGCGGGCGTTTGTAGAGGATGAGAAGCGCAGAGGGACGCTTAAACTCAAGTCCCGGTCAGAATAACCTCCTGGAACCCCATGCCAAAACAGTGGTAAATTAGGGAATAGCGATCAGGACTCATTTAGATGCCAGTATTTTCCGGCTCACCTCCTGGATCTTCCCTGAAGGAGAACCTTATTCTGGGCCTTGGGGCCCGGGCTCCTCGAATTCTGGGCGCCATTGCGGCAGCGGGAGTGGTGACGTTTGCTTGCACTGAGATTATCCCTGCAAGCGCTTGCACGGCCGGCTTTTTCTATCTCGCCGTTATTTGGCTGATCGGGGCGGCCTGGGGTCTGGCCGAGGCCTCGGCAGCCACCGCTCTTGCCTTCCTTTGTTTTGACTACTTTTTCGTTAAGCCCTTCGGGGCTTCCGCTCTTCGCCAGCCCGAAGACGTGATGGCTCTTGCAAGTTTCCTGGTGGTGGCCCTCTTCATCAGCTTTTTGTCATCTCGCCGCCCCCGGCGTGAGAGTTCCGCCGGCCCGCGGCAGGAGATGGAAAGCCTATACGCTTTGAGCCGCGCCATCCTCCTTACTGACCCTGCCGGCCCGGCGGCAAAACAGATTGCCTTCCACATTGCCCGGATTTTCCAGCTTCGCTGCGTTGCACTCTACGATCGTAACAGCGGCGAGATCGCTTTCGCCGGGCCCGAGGATATGCCCGGTGTTGAAGAGAAGCTCAGAGCAGCGGCGATGCAAGGCACGTTATTCCGTGACGATGCCACCGAGAGCGTGATCACCGCCGTTCGCCTCGGCGGCCACCCGATCGGCAGCGTGGCGCTGCGGGGCATAACGCTGGCTGACGCCGCCTTGCACTCTCTCACGAATCTCGTGGCCATTGGACTCGAAAAGGTGCGCGGGCAGGAAGCGGCTGCTCGCGCCGAGGTCGCGCGCGAAAGCCAGGAGCTGAAGTCAACTTTGCTGGACGCCATCGCGCACGAGTTCAAAACCCCTCTGACCTCCATCAAAGCTGCCGCTACTGCGCTGCTTGCCGGGCCGGTCCAGAAGATCCTGGAGCAGCGCGAGTTGATTTCCATTGTGGACGAGGAAGCCGACCGTCTTGGACGTTTGGTGAGCGAGGCCATCCAAATGGCGCGGATCGAGGCGTCCGGAAACCAAATGGCCAGGCAGTTCTGTTCGCCGTTCGATCTGGTGGAAGATGCGATTGCCCAGCTCAAGCCTTTGACCAAAGGCAGATCCATCCAGGCCGAAATTGCGGCAGATTTGCCTGCGGTCCTGGTGGATGCGGATTTGTTAGGAGTGGCCATCCGCCAGTTGATCGATAACGCGCTGAAGTTTTCTCCCCCGGATGCGCCCGTCACCATTCGAGCCGCAAGCCGGAAGGGCGAAGTCACGATCAGCGTGCTTGACCAGGGACCGGGCATTCCGGAAGGCGAGGTGCCGCGTATTTTTGAGAAGTTTTATCGGTCTCCGGCAAGCAGCGGACAGGTGCTCGGAACGGGCATGGGGCTGGCGATCGCCAGGAAGATCGTGGAAGCGCACACCGGTTCCATCATGGTCCGCACCACTCCGGGACGTGGAACGGAGTTTGTGATTGCGCTGCCGGCAGAGTCCCAGGAGGCCGTGGTATGAGCCTGGGCCGCATCCTGGTGGTGGATGACGAGCCGCAAATCCGGAGGGTGATGCGGACTAGCCTGAGCGCCGGAGGCTACGAGGTGAGCGATGCGCGGACCGGCGAAGACGCGCTCACCCGGCTGGAGGGGGAGAGATTCGACCTTGTGCTCTTGGATTTTAACCTGCCCGGAGCGAACGGGCTGGAGGTTTGCCGTGCGATTCGCTCCGGCGGGGCCGGCGCGGACATCTCCATCATCATGCTCACGGTGCGAAATTCTGAGAAAGATAAAGTTAACGCTCTCGATGCGGGCGCTGATGATTACGTGACCAAACCCTTTAGCACTCCCGAATTGCTGGCGCGCATTCGCGCGGCCTTGCGGCGCACCACCGCATCTGCCCAGCCCCAACGCTTCAGCCTTAGAAACCTGGAAATCGACCTGGGCGCCCGCACGGTGACGGTGCGCAGCCGAACGGCACGCCTTACGCCCAAAGAGTACGACCTTCTTTCCTACATGTTATCGCATGCGAACCGCGTGCTGACGCATCGAGAGCTGCTGCAGGCCGTGTGGGGCCCGGATTACGGCGACCAGGTGGAGTATCTCCGCGTCTTCGTCAACCAGCTCCGCAAGAAAGTGGAACTTGAGCCGGCGCGGCCTTGCTACGTTCTCACCGAGCCGTGGGTAGGCTATCGCCTGAGCCTCGCGCCAGGAGCGGGTGGCGCGGACTTCTGTTCTTGAACCTTCCCGGCGCCGCTCTGCCGCTTTCCTCCTGCTGCTGCCCGGCGTTTTATCCTTGCCAGTGAAACTGGCCTTCCTGCTCCAGGCCGAGCCTGGCGAGAAGCCGGCAGCAGAACTGCGTGACGAGGTCTTCGATCGTTCGTGGGTGGTGGTAAAAGGCGGGAATGATCGGGAAGATTTCGGCTCCGGCGTCGTACGCGGCAAGCATGTTTTGAAGATGGATTCGGTTGAAGGGCGCGTCGCGAACCGCCAGCACCACCTTGCGCCGCTCTTTGAGGCATACGTCGGCTGCCCGCTCGATCAAGGTGGATGCGACGCCGTGGGCGATCTGCGCCAGGCATCCAGTGCTGCAGGGGATCACGGCCATTCCGTCAACGGGGTATGAGCCGCTGGCAATGCACGCTCCGATATCCGAATCGAGCAGGTAACTGGTCTTTTGCGGCGTGCTGCCCAGAACCTGGTGTGCGATGGCGGACGTTCGCGTGGCGTCGACGCCGAGCTCTTCCCGAAGCACCTTGAGACCGCTGCCGGAAATCACCAGGTGAATTTTGCCGACGCGCGCGTCGGCCTCGAGCATTTGCAGCGTCGAGCGGGCAAAGACGGCTCCGCTTGCTCCCGTAACGCCGACGACGATGGTTTTCAACACATTTTCTTGCGGCATTCTGGCCGATGTTATCCGCCAGGCGCAGTGAAGTCAAGAAGCCGGAGGGGAAAGCCGCGGCCACCAGAGCCGTCTCAATCGATCCTTTGGCGAGCGCTTTGGAGATGAGCTTTACAGCAAAGAGGAATAATTGAAGTGCGGAAATCCAGATGTTTGTATCTACGACGACGATCACCCGTTGGATCGTACCTTGCGGCGGCGCGGCTTCTCGGCACGCACTTCTTTAATGAACCGGGGTACATCGGCCTCGGTGTAGCCCTTGGGATTACGGCCTGCCGCGTACTCGCCCAATTCATCCAGTGTCCGCCGCGCCTGCTGTGCGGAATAGGTGCGAAAGGCTTCGCGGAATAGCTCGCTCATGGTGCGGCTGTCCCGCTGTGCCAGCGCCTCGGCCCTCTGTGCGAGTTCAGGCGGCAGGCTAATTGTGTAGACCTTCGATTTCCTTGCAGTCGCAGTAGCCATAATCGTATATTACACTGTAATGGATTCCATTGCAGTGGAACCAGCTCCGCAAGATGCGCCTGGTTTGCGCTATGGTGTGATTACCGAGGCATGGCGACGGCACGAAACCACCTGGTATCTGCCGATGTATCAATGAGTTTGCCAGGAAGGTATAAAGTAGGGTGAGACACAAAAGTCGAACCGCTTGAGCGCAGTTAGTGCTCTGAATCGCGTGATGAACATTCCTTGCCTGTACTGAAGGAATTTGCAAACCAAGAAAAATGTCGAACGAAAGGCAAGTCAGTGACGGGCTTAAAACTCAGAGACATCCAGGCCGGTCTTAACCTCTCAGGCGTAGAACCCGCACAGATCGTTAGTGTCGTCGCCACCGTGCCCCAGGGCGACGGGGCGCTGCAACTCATTTACAGAATGCCCGACGGCACCATGAAGGAGCGCCTCCTTCTGGCAACGGACGAACCGGCAATCAGTATCGCATCCGCCGAACGGCCCTTCTCATTCGAGGGGAAAGGAGCCGATTTTCAACTCGCGTGCGAGGCCAAGCGGATTGATTTTGCATTTCTGTTCGACCCTATGATGGCGGTTCACACGTCGAACGTCGAACCCTTGCCGCACCAAATTACGGCTGTCTATGAATCCATGCTTCCGCGCCAGCCGCTTCGGTTCGTCCTTGCGGATGACCCCGGCGCGGGCAAAACCATTATGGCCGGGCTTTACATCCGCGAATTGATTATGCGGGCTGATGCGCGCCGGATTCTGATCGTCGCCCCCGGCAGCCTCGTCGAACAGTGGCGCGACGAACTCTTTGAGAAATTCGGCTTGGAGTTCAGCATCTACTCGCCCGCTCTGGAACAGGCGACGGCCAATGCCAACCCATTCGAGAGTCACCATCAACTGATTGTTCGCCTCGACCAGATTTCCCGCAACGAGCAACTACAAGAAAAGCTCTGTGCGCCCGGATGGGACCTTGCCGTTTTCGACGAAGCTCATAAACTCGCGGCGCATTATTCCGGCTTCAGGCTCGATAAGACTGCGCGCTTTGAGTTTGCCGAAAAGCTGGGCGCGACCACGCGCCATCTTTTATTGATGACGGCGACGCCGCATAACGGCAAAGAGGAAGACTTTCAGCTTTTCCTCTCTCTACTGGATTCAGACCGCTTTTACGGCAAATTTCGGGACGGTGTTCACAAGATCGACGCCTCCGACCTCGTGCGCCGCATGGTCAAAGAGGAGTTGGTTCGCTTCGACGGCACGCCGCTCTTTCCAGAGCGCAAGGCATATACCGTCAACTACAAACTCTCCGACCTTGAAGCTGCGTTGTACGAATCCGTCACCCATTATGTGCAGACGGAAATGGGCAAGGCCGATCAGTTGGCAGGGTCGCGCAAAGGTTCCGTCGGCTTCGCTCTGACGGCTCTACAACGCCGTCTCGCGTCCAGCCCTGAAGCGATCTATCAATCTCTCAAACGCCGCAAGGAGCGGCTTGAGCGCCGCCTACGCGAAGAAAAACTCGGCGTACGCGGACGGGAGGCCCTTGCCGAAACTCTGCAAAGCGTTCCCGAAGACGATGACGACCTCAGCGCGGAAGAGCAGGAAAATCTCGAAGAGGAGTTGGTAGACCAGGCAACCGCCGCCGCCACGGTTGCCGAGTTGGAAGCGGAAATTGGCACGCTGCATAGCCTAGAGAAACAGGCCAAAGACCTTGTAGCGTCCGGCCAGGACCGCAAATGGGATGAGCTGTCGAAGATCATTCAGAATAGCCCCGAAATGAACGACGCCACGGGCAAGCAACGCAAGGTCATCATTTTCTCGGAACATCGGGACACGCTGAATTACCTGCATGAGCGGATTGCCGGAGTGCTCGGCAATCGTGATGCTATCGTGACGATCCACGGTGGCACGCACCGCGACGAACGGAGAAAGATTCAAGCGATCTTCCGTTCTGACCCCGACGTGCGCGTGCTTGTCGCCACCGATGCCGCCGGTGAAGGCGTCAACCTTCAACAGGCAAATTTGATGGTCAACTACGACCTGCCGTGGAATCCGAACCGGCTGGAGCAACGGTTTGGACGCATCCACCGCATCGGGCAGACGGAAGTATGCCACCTCTGGAATCTAGTTGCACGGGAGACGCGAGAAGGCGACGTGTACCACCGACTCCTGCAAAAGCTGGAAGTCGAAAGCGATGCACTCAAGGGCCGCGTGTTCGACGTTTTGGGCGAAGTATTTGAAGAAACCAGCCTGAAAGACCTGCTCATACAAGCCATTCGCTATGGCGACCAGCCAGAGGTCCGCGCGCGTCTGACCAAAAAGATCGACCAGGCGCTTGACCACGAGCATCTGAAATCTCTCCTCAATCGCAACGCGCTCGCGCAGGAGACAATGACGGCAGACCGTCTTTTTACAGTGAAAGAAGAGATGGAAAAAGCGGAAGCGCGACGCCTTCAACCGTTCTTTGCCCGTTCGTTTTTCCTGAAAGCGTTTGACGCTTTGGGCGGTGTTGCTCATCCGCGCGAAGCGGGCCGCTTTGAAATCACCTATGTTCCCGCATCCATCCGCGAGCGCAGCGATACAAGGCAAACGGGGTAGACCGGATGGAGTAAAATGCACTTCTGCACGATCAATTGTCATGACACCATTTTTGATTTTTCGACGCTGCGTCGAAGCGATTAGGCAGGGAGCGTTGATTCAGCTCGTAAGCAGTACAGACAAGGAATTCCACTTCCAGAATTGGTTCAAAAGGAGACTCGAAGAGATAAAGTTGAATTTTGAGGTGGGAGGGCGAAACAGCTACCCTGACTTCCGTATGGTTAAGACGACGGAGGGATACGAGTTGAAAGGGTTGGCGTATCCTGGGCGCGACGCCAGTTTCGACAGCAATAGTCAGGCGCCGTCCGGATTTCATAACGGCCGGACGATCTATTACGTTTTCGGCCGCTACCCGAAAACTCCCGATGGGGACAGCTACCCAGTGCTTGACCTTGTGCTCTGCCACGGCGACTTTCTGAATGCGGACCATGAATATCAGCACGAGAACAAAAGTGTCAGGGGTTTTGGTAGTTACGGAGATATCTTGATACGTGACCGAAAAATGTACGTCGTCCCCACGCCATTCCGATTGGTCCAGGGTGTAGCGCACCAACAAACGCTGATCCTGCCCTCCGAAATCAAGCCGGACAAGCGGGAACAAACGCGCTTCGTAGAAGTAGGAAAGCTGTCCCGCCGTGAGGCCAGCGAGTTGGTCATCGGCTATTTTTTCGACCTTCAGACCAATGAGTTGATACCCCAGAAAGCCACCAATCCGGATGCGGGGCGTGAGCACTCGTTTCGCGCTTGGCGTATCAAAGGATCCGTGCTCGACCAAGTCTCGATGGCTCAATTTGGAATAAGCGACCTGAGAGCTGAGACCGGTGATGAATCGGAACGCGAATAATCAGCGCATTATCGAAACCGATGCCTTCCCGTTCGATTTCCTCTCGCGGCTCGCTGCGCGAGAAAGCTGGCGAAAGGAAGTCCACCGGCCCATTTACCACATTCACAAATGGTGGGCCACTCGCCTCGGCTCCGTCTTTCGGGGGATTCTCTTGGGCGCGATGCTTCCAGAGGGTTCTGATTTTGCTACCGAGTTTTATGAGACCCGCGAATTCTCGCCGCTTACGGTGTTCGACCCGTTTATGGGTTCCGGTACGACCGTTGGAGAGGCGCACAAGCTAGGCCTGATTGCGCTCGGGCGCGATATCAATCCTGTCGCCGTGGCATCGGTGCAGACCGCGCTTGGACCGATGGATCGCGTCGCATTGGAAATGGCCTTCGAGAAGCTGTCGCAGGATGTGGGAGAGAGAATCCGGCAGCTCTATCAATCCAAAGATTTCGCAGGACACGCCTGCGACGTGCTTTACTTCTTCTGGGTAATGGAGGTTCCTTGCGTCTTCTGCAAGAGGCCCGTGGATCTCTTTCCCTCCTGGACCATCGCGGCAAATGCATATCCTAAGCGCAAGCCCGAAGTGCAGATTCTCTGTGCATCGTGCGGCGAGATATTTCCGGGAAAACAGAGCCAGAACTCTGCAACCTGTCATTCATGCGGGTTCACATTCAACCCTAAACAGGGCACAGCAAAAGGCGCAAAAGCGACTTGTTCGGCATGCCATCGGACCTTTACGATCCTCGACGCCGTCGGATTGCTTGATGCGCGACCTGGGTTCAGACTCTACGGCAAACTTGTTCTTACTCGCGACGGAAGAAAGGAATATCTTCGGGCGACGCCAGAGGATCACGAAGCATATGAGGTATGTACTGTGCGCTTGCGGGATGAAAGCGGTAAGGGCCACATCGTTCTGCCTGCCCTAACCCTCGAGAATGGGTACAACACGCGCCAGGCGATGAGCTACAAGTTCACATCATGGCGGGACTTTTTCAACGATCGCCAACTCCTGGCGTTTTGCTGGCTCCATCGTGCAATCTCCAATATCCCCGACGCTCCGGTACGGCTCGCGCTCCGCACGCTCATGTCCGGGACGCTTGAATTCAACAATCTGTTCGCGTCATACAAAGGAGAGGGTACGGGCGCCGTGCGCCACATGTTCGCCCACCACATCCTTAAACCAGAACGGACGCCCATTGAAGCCAACGTATGGGGCACACCCAAGAGTTCCGGGTCATTTTCAAACCTCTTCCGCCGTCGCTTACTCAGGGCCATTGAGTACCGACGGCAGCCAACGGAGGTCAATGGGACACACGGCAACGGTCGCCTCTGCGCGCCGGCCTTCACCGGGCGCGTCGAGCACGCGTGGCCTGTCGAAGGGCGTTTCTCCGAGCGCGCTATTTACCTATCTTGCGGAGATTCTGCCAAATCGGGCCTGCGCGATCACAGTATCGACCTCGTGGTGACGGATCCTCCCTTTTTTGACAACGTCCATTATTCAGAGCTCGCAGACTTTTTTTACGCTTGGCAGCAGTTGCCGCTTGACGCTGACAACCGCGATCGCGTAACAACGCGCAGCAGTGCGGAGGTTCAGGATATCGACGCCCGCCGCTTCGGGAGGAAGTTGAAGGGCGTTCTCCAAGAATGTGAACGTATTCTGAAGGACAGCGGCTTGCTGGTGTTCACTTATCATCATTCGCGCGAAGACGGATGGAAGGCACTCGCGGAGGCAATCCTCGGCGCGGGCTTCGTGGTGGTCAACTCTCACCCGGTAAAGTCGGAGATGTCGGTGGCAGCACCCAAGGCTCAAGCAAAGGAGCCAATTCAGTTAGATATTATCTTGGTCTGCAGGAAAAAGAGCTCCTTGCCCGAACCAGCGCCATCCACTGAGACCACGCTGGAAACCGCACGGAAAAAGATGGATCGGCTGCACTCAGCGGGATTCACACTTTCCCGTAACGATCAGAAGATTGTGCTCTTCGGCCAACTTCTCACTACACTGAGATCACTAAATGAAACCGGCTGTTTCGCTCAAGCAGAAAATAAATTCAAGCCGGTCGTCTACCCTAAGGTAGCGACAACACCGCAAGGGGCATTCGAGTTTTGAGCAGCTTGAGACTTGAAATCAACGAGACGAACGAGATGTGAAATTCACAAGAGAGCTCCTGTACTGGCGCGCCTTGAAATCAGTACCCGTGGAGCAAATTGAAACTTCCATCACTAAGGCAAGAGGCTCGTTGGCGGGGGAATGTGCACGGACCCGCCGCTTCATCTTTTGTGTGTGGATAGCTGCATGTAGTGGACTTGGGCAGAATTGAAGTCCTGGAATTTCTTTTTTTGCCTTTGGGTTAGGCGTACTCCTTGCAAGAGCCAAGGGTCGCTTTTGGGGAGGGACCGAAAAATCATGCTTTTCGATTTTTCGGAGGAGCCAAAACAGCGGGGGTGTCCCCGTGGCGACAAAGCAGAGGCCCGCAGAGCCGCCAGTGCGCAGGAGTTCTCCCCAATCTCGCCGTGCCCGCGAGAAGCAGGTGCGAAAAGGAGGCGTGACCGGGCGTATTGAATCAAAGGGCAGACTGAAGACGGCTCAGAAGCACAGGCCGCAGTGGGCTCGGGGCGCTTCGAAATGTCTCCGGCCGCCGGCGCGGGCAGTCCGCTGGCTGCGCCAGGACTAAAGGACCAGCGTATAATGGCGTGCTGAATAGACTCGGCGTGCAGTGCGAGGGTCTGGCCACGAACATGTGAAGCGATGGTGAACGTTATTTCTCGGGGGAGGGAGGAATCAGTGGCATGGCGGACGGGAGCCCGAAAACGATTGCGACGATTAACTTCAAGGGTGGCGTGGGTAAAACCACCGTTACGTGGTGCCTGGGCGATGTGCTTTCATCAATGGCGAACGATAACGTCCTTATGTTCGACCTCGATGCACAGATGTCGCTCACCCAGGCGATTGCACTGAATGAAAACACAGGGACCCTTTTCGATCAGTTCGATAAGTGGTACCAAAAATCGCTGGCGAGGAAGAAGACGATCTTTGACGCGCTTGACGCGTTCACCAAAACAGGGCAGCACTTTGATTTCGCGGTTGGGTACGACTTCGTCTATCAGATTTCAAAGCAGCTGCACTTCGTTCCTTCGGTTGAGGACTTGTATTGGCAGGAACTGGAGGTCTTTGACCGAGATGGCGTGAAGGATTTCGTTCGCCGGCTGCTTGGGAAGATTTCCAACTCTCCAAAGCTTGCGCGATACAAGCACGTCTTGTTTGATTGTCCTCCATCGTTTACATTGCTGTCTTACAGCGTCCTAAGCTGTTGCGACCTGGTCCTGATACCTGTGAACCCAGACTACTTTGCATCGCGGGGCGTCAGCCTCATACTGAATTCTCTCCGCTTGCGTATCGAGCCCCACCCGATTCCTAAAATCGGGGTATTCATGAACAAGGCGAAGGCGCAGCCGAATCCGACGAAGGAAACGCGATTCTACATGAGAGAGGTGGAGCGCGTTTGCCAGGACACCGCCCAACAGCAGAAGATCAACGCGAGATTTTTCAAGTCGTACGTTCGTGAACGTGTTGGGATCAAACGAGCAATTACTGGCGGTGGGGTGCCTACAGAATTGGTAGGGGATTTTCAAAATCTCTGGAAAGAGAGTATTGCTTTCCTCAATGAATGAAGAAAACCCTTTTAACACAACAGGCGAAGAGGCCAAACGGCTTGTCGAGGAGTTTCGGGAAACCAAAGAAGCTGTCCGGGAAGTATCGAAGCGCCTCTCTCGGATTGAAGTGCGGATGCAGCGTGCATTCCCTTCGCTGATGCCCAAGAAGGCAGGGAACCGACGCGAAAAGGAGGAGTCGGTTGCTGCGGAGCCAACTCTGGCCCCCGAGGAGGCGATGCACGTCTACGACGAGCTGGTTGAACTTGCTAGAAAGGACAATCATCAGAGTGTGCATGATCGGCTGGCAGGTCTGGGCGTGGCGGACCTAAACGTGCTGCGTCAGGAATTGGGGGCAAGCCTAGGCAAGAAGAAGCCATCACGGAAAGCTCTGGAAGAAGCAGTCATTGGTCGAATCAGAGAGAGCGTTCTACTCTCCCGGCATTCAAACCGCGAGCAGACTGCAAATCGGCCCGACTCAGCACCCGATTCCGCTGATGACGAGCGCAAAACGGATTGAACGCCGCCGCTTATTTCTGTTGGCCAATCCATTGGCGGCCAGCCTCTGAGATTTCCCAGATGCCTCGCGGCGAATCGGCCTTTAGGAGCCCTTCCTTCGCCATCGTGTTCCGTGCCCACTGAGCCGTGTTTCGCCAACGAGGCATGTCTTGGTCCGAAGCCAGCGGCTCATAATCAACTTTCTTCAACAGCCCTTTCATTTTCTTCTCTACGGCCGCTAGCACATCGGACATTTTGGCGCGGCCGCCCATCTCGGATGTGGCGGCCAGGATAGGGCCGAAGAAGGCTTCCTCGCGGGTGCGAAGGCCGCGGCCCAGTCGCCCGAGATCTCGGCGGGTAGCCCTGGGAGTCTCATATTTTGCTTGTTTTACTTCGAGGCCTTTCCACTCCTTGATGAGCCCGGTTACCTTCTCGCGGAAGGCCGTCAGCGTGGCAGCTTGTTCCAGTGCTTCTCTGGCGCGTTCGTAATCGCGTGCCTCAAACCCCTTGGCTCCCACCCCGTTTGCGAAATCGACTTCGGCTTCGATCTCCTCGAGCAGAATCTCGAACGCCGCCTCAACGTTCGTCGGGCTATTTTTAATCATGGCGCTCTTCCCCTCGAATGACGGACCATGAACGCCCTCTGGTCATCTGGCGGCTGCAATCTGTTCACTTCCGGTATCAATCGCCATCCAGCAGATCGGGTGAATGTCTTCTTGGCCGATCAGCGGCAGCAGGTCCGGCGCGCGGGATTGCGGACGTTCGCGTGGCGTCGACGCCCAGCTCTTCCCGAAGCACCTTGAGACCGCTACCGGAAATCACCAGGTGAATTTTGCCGACGCGCGCATCGGCCTCGAGCATTTGCAGCGTCGAGCGGGCAAAGACGGCCCCGCTCGCTCCCGTAACGCCGACGACGATGGTTTTCAACACATTTTCTTGCGGCATTCTGGCCGATGTTATCCGCCAGGCGCAGTGAAGTCAAGAAGCCCGAGGGGAAAGAAGGTTATAACCCTTAAGATTATAGTTGACAAGCGCGCGCCGACGGCGTAGCGTGAAGGGCATATATTAATCGTTTAGTTGTTGGAGCAAAGAGTGGCAAAGAGAAAATGGACGACCCTCACTGAAGCCGAGCTGCGCTTGATGAACGTCCTGTGGAATAAAGGTGAGGCCACGGTTGGCGAGATCACGCGAGCTCTCCCATCTAAGCTGAACCTCGCTTACAACACCGTGCTCACGACCATGAGGATTCTGGAACGAAAAGGCTACGTGCGGCACAGCAATTCGGAGCAGGGCCGGGCGTTCATCTATCGGCCTCGTGTGGGCCGGGCGCATGCCACCCGGAACGCGGTCCGCGAGCTGTTGCGGCGCTTTTTTGAACGCTCTCACGAATCCCTGGTGCTCAATATTCTGCAGGACGAGGAGCTGGACGAGCGCCAGCGGCAACGCATTCGGGATTTGCTGGATCGCTTTGACAGGGAGCCACAGTGATGGGCGCCCTGTTTGCTGGGATGAACCATGTGGCCGCCGCGGGCGTGGCCGCGCTGCTGAATACGCTCTGGTATGCCGGGGCGGTGGTCGGTTTGACCTGGGCGATCTTGCGCTACGCACCGCGCGTGAACGCCGCGACTCGATGCTGGATTTGGACCGGGGTGCTGGGATTCCTGCTGGTCTTGCCGTTCCTGCCGGGCGCGATGAAGCAGGTACGAACGGCCCTGACGGCGCGACAACCAGCGACCGTGGCGGCCACACCGCTGGCCAGGGTTCCCGAACCGCAGGTGATAGATCGAGACTCCACGCCTATCACCCTGACCGTTGATACAAGCCAACGCCCAAATTCGTGGCCGTTGTGGCTGCTTGCCACTTGGATGTTTGCCGCCGTCTGGCAGTTGACGTGTCTGGTGCGGGGCGTGCTATCGGTGCGGCGACTGAAAGCGCAGGCGGGCAGCCACGGCGAGCACTTTTACTCGTCGTGGGTCTCTCAAACTCGAGACGAATTAAAAGGCCGAATTCGTCGTGGCTACCAGTTGCTCGTCTCGGAAAAAATTACCTCGCCGGTGGCCGTCGGATACCGCCATCCGGCGATAATCGTCCCCCCAGACTTGCTTGCACGACTGGACGAAAGCGAAAAGCGAGACGTGCTGTTGCACGAGATGGCGCATCTTGTTCGCTACGACGATTGGCTGAACCTGGCCACGCGCGCACTGGGCGCGATCCTGGTGTTGCATCCCTTGGCAGCCATCGTGATGAGGCATATCGAGCGGGAGCGGGAAAAAGCATGCGACGATTTCGTTGTCGCGCATACCGGTTCAGCCCGCGGCTACGTTCGCAGCCTCGCGCGGTTGCACGATTTGCGCTGGAGCGCGGGCACGCGGCTACTGGCACCCGGGCTTTTAGGCCGAGAATCGTTATTGGGTGATCGCATCGAATCGCTGCTGCGGCACGGGCGAAGATTCTCCACGCGACCATCGTTCGCGAACCTTGCTGTAAGCGCGTTGTTGCTTGCTATGTTCTTGGGCGCAGGCGGCCTGATGCCAAGCTGGATTGCGATCGCGCAAATGAAGGCAAGCGCGGCGCAGGGCGCTGTCGCACCGCAAGCGTTCCAAAAGCTTCTTAGTAGAGCAAAGTTCGAGGTTGCCTCGATCCGGCCGCTTAATCCACACGAGAACACCAGATTTGCGAACATCAGGACCTCGCCCAATAGCCGCTGGTTTTACGCTGGCGGCGCCAACGTGAGGATGTTGCTTCGCAAGGCATACGGCATTCAGGACGCGCAGATTGTGGGCGGGCCGAGCTGGATGAGATCGGAGCAATTCGACATCCAGGCGGAAGCGTCCGACTCCGTGAGTGCGGAGATGCGAGTGCTTCCGCCCGCTCGCGCGCAGCTCGTGGAGGATTACATGCTGCAGAAGCTGTTAGTCGATCGATTCGGGCTGAGATTCCACCGGAAGGAGAAACTGCTTCCCGTCTATGTGCTTGTTGTCGCCAAACACGGGCCGAAACTAGTGAAAGTTGACAGTGTGGGCTCTGCCGCTCCGGGACACACCAGCCCCGATAGCAAGGAGGGGCAGGCGGGCTGGGTCCAACCGCGGCCTGGAGAGACGGCTATGTTCGCGTCGTCCACGCCCATATCCGCGCTCACTTCATTTCTTTCTCAGGAGCTCTTACGCCCGGTTCTTGACGAGACAGGGCTCAAGGGGCGGTACCGATACGAACTGCACTGGATGCCCAGTCTAGGGGAGATGGGTCCATTCGGTCCCACGAGCGCCCCCGACAATAGATTGATGGCTGAGACTCCGCAGGCCCCGGGCGCATCCCAGCCTTCCGGCCCCTCTATCTTTGCCGCCATCCAGCAGCAACTTGGCCTGAAGCTAAAAGCGAGTAAAGGCGAGGTGGAGGTCCTGGTCGTCGATCATATCCAAGAGCCGTCGCCGAATTAGTCAGACGCGTTGCGATCCATAGGGAAAGCCATTCATGAGCGCCCTGGTTGTTGAAATAAATCCGATGGCTGCCGCCGGGCTTGCGGCGCTGCTGAATACGCTGTGGTATGCCGGGGCCGTTGTGGCCGTCACCTGGGCGATGCTGCGTTGCTTGCCCCGCGTCAATGCGGCTACGCGCTATTGGATTTGGATAGCTGTGCTGGGATTCCTGCTCGTCTTGCCGTTCCTGCCCGGCGTGGTGAGGCAGGCGCGTACGGCGTTGGCGGCGCGAAACGAGGGGGTTGCCGCAGTTACCCGATTGGTTACGGTCCCGACCGTCCCGGTGAGCGCTCCGCAACTGACGCCGGTGACGCTGACGGTGAGCAGCGCTCCGGGGTCAAATCCGTGGCCGTTGTGGCTGCTCGCGGCGTGGATGATTGCAGCCGGATGGCAGTTGGCGCGGCTCGCGAGAGGAGTCGTTTGGGTGCGTCGATTGAAGAGGCGGGCGAGTAGCTACGGCGATCGTTTTTCCTCACCGTGCGTTTCTCAATCCCGCGACGAATTCAGAGTGCGAATCCGTCGTGGCTACCAGTTGCTGACCTCTAACGAAGTCGCTTCGCCCGTGGCTGCGGGGTACAGACGCCCGGCTGTGATTGTCCCACGCGGACTGCTGGAGCGGTTGGAAGAAAGCGAGCGGCGGGACGTGCTGCAGCATGAGCTGGCTCATCTCGCGCGCTATGACGATTGGCTGGCTCTGGTCACGCACACGTTCGGAGCGCTGCTCGTCTTGCATCCCTTGGCCGCTATCGTGATGAGGCATATCGAGCGGGAGCGGGAAAAAGCATGCGACGATTTCGTTGTCGCGCATACCGGTTCAGCCCGCAACTACGTTCGCAGTCTCGCGCGGCTGCACGATTTGCGGTGGACCACGGGGACGCGGCTACTGGCACCCGAACTTTTAGGCCGAGAATCGTTATTGGGTGATCGCATCAAATCGCTGCTGCGGCACGGGCGGAAGTTCTCCACGCGACCATCGCCGGCGAGCCTTGGCGCGAGCGTACTGCTGTTGGGTGTGTTGCTAGGCGCGGCTGGACTGATTCCCGGTTGGGTCGCAGTCGCGCAGACAAAGGCCGCTTCGCCGACGTCCTTCGAGGTGGCTTCAATCAGGCTCGCCAAGCCCGCGAACCGGATGATGGGTATCGGTATCTATCCGAGCCCGGGGCGATTCTCTGCGACAAACGTTCGGTTGGTGGATCTGATTGTTGACGCCTATAACGTTCGCTACGTGCAGGTCCAAACCAAGAGCCTGCCGTCCTGGGCCAGAACGCAGAGATACGCAGTTCAGGCGGTGATGCCGCCGGGCACGCCGCGCCTCGTAGGGCCTCAGTTGGATCGAATCCAAGCGCGAATGTTGCAATCGCTCCTCGTCGACCGCTTCAAGCTGAAGGTGCATTTCACTACCAAGCTGCTCCCCGCGTACGATCTCATGGTCGCTAAAGGCGGCCCAAAGATGAGGCTTATGAATGACGCAGACTATATCAGGGCTCATCACAAGCCTGGCTCAGGGTCGTGGTCAACGCCCGGCGTTGCGAGCTACAGTGCTTTGGGGACCGACAGCGGGCTCATCGCGACCATGTTGACCGGAATTTTGCAGCGGCCGGTGACCGACATGACCGGGCTTACAGGCCGCTACGACTTCAACCTTACGTGGACGCCTGGGCGAGTGATGGCAGGCAGGATGGTTACCAGCGCGGGATCCGCCGGAGATGAAGGACCTGAGTCGGGAACGGCACCGGCGCCTAGTACCTCCGGAATTTCGATTTTCACTGCAATTCAAGAGCAACTGGGGCTGAAGTTGAGGCCCACGAAGACCCCTGAGAAGGTGCTGGTCGTCGATCATGTTGAGCGACCGACGCCGAATTAGTCAGATGCGTTGCGATCCATAGGGAAAGCTATTCATGAGCGCCCTGGTTGTTGAAATAAATCCGATGGCTGCCGCCGGGCTTGCGGCGCTTCTGAATACGCTCTGGTATGCCGGGGCGGTGGTCGGTTTGACCTGGGCGATCTTGCGCTACGCACCGCGCGTGAATGCCGCCACCCGATGCTGGATTTGGACCGGAGTGCTGGGATTCCTGCTGATACTACCCTTCCTGCCTGGATTAGTGGCGCAAGCACGAGCAGCGCTGGGAGCGCGAAGAGAGACGCCTGCCTCGGTGGCGCCGCGGGCTGCGGTCCCGGCAGCGCCGGCGAGGGTTACGGAACTCGAGCCGGTGACGCTGACGGTCAGCAGCGCTCCGGGGTCAAATCCATGGCCGTTATGGCTGCTCGCGGCGTGGATGATTGCAGCCGGATGGCAGTTGGTGCGGCTCGCGAGAGGAGTCGTTTGGGTACGTCGGCGGAAGCAGCGGGCGAAAACCGCCCCCAAAGCAAATACTGAGATCCTTCGCTCCGGTCAGGATGACAGACTGGCCTTTTCCCCCGGCCTGTTGAGCCCCTGCTTGCGCCGGCCAGCGGCTAAAGCCGTTGGAGTCTGCGGCGCACTGCGGCATGACTGAAGTCATGCCCTGATACGGGGGCGCCGAAGCGGCTGCTGAAGCACCCCGGAAACGGCGTGTGGAATGTAGAAACTCGCGAGCGAGGCGCAGCCTCGCTTTCGAAAAAGAGAGAACGATCGGAAGGGGGTAAGGTCCGGAAAGGCAAGGCTTTCCTCGTCCTTGGCCGCACGTCAGGCGGCGGAGCCGCATCGTACCCAGGTGACACTGCGCGGCGTTTGCTCCGTGTCGGCCATGTCCTTCTCGTTGCGGTGAAGGGCTGAGTGGGCAAGCTCGTGGAAAAAGGTTTTGAAGGGCAGTGGTGCAAATAGCCTGAGTCATCCGAGAGGGCAGTGGGTTTCGATCATAGCGCAAGCCCTTGTGCTGTCCAGGTTCTGGTGCTACGCTTGTCACCTACTGGTGATTCATCCTATCATCAATTGATGCGTAAACGCCAAAGATCACGCGCTGGCGCGAACGGAGACCGTGAAGAGAATTCTTCCGCGCACCAGTCGGAAAAATCGACCTCGACCATCACCACGGCCATCCATATTCCGAGGGACACGTGGACCCTCTTGCGCGCCGTGGCTTTTCGGCGGGCGCAAGATCGCGGTGGAAGGGTTTCGGTGAGCAAGTTAGTGGCCGAACTGGTGGAGCGTCACCGGAAAGAATTTGAGCACGAAATCAAATGAGTACACAGCACGCATTTTTCTCTAGTCCGGCCACAACGATCAGCACCGGATTCAGAGACTCGGCTTTCGTGGGAAACCGGGACCTCCCTGTGCATCGCTGGGTCCCATGGATCGCCGGATTCTCAGCACATTTCGTTGACGATTGCCTTTCCAAATACTTGCCTGCCAACGGCAAGACCGATCGCTGGGTTTTGGACCCGTTCACAGGCGTCGGAACGACACTTATTCAGGCGTACACCCGCGGGTTCAATGTCGTCGGTTTTGAGATTAACCCGTACGCAGCCTTGGCCGCCAAGACCAAGCTGCAAGCGGATCACCTAGATCCTTCAGCGCTTCGAGCGCACGTGTTTGGGTTTGAGAAATTTATGAGGCGTCAATGCGTGCCAACGAATGGCCAACCTCGTTCAAAGCCACCATCCGGTTTTTCAGGGCGCACGCAGTTATTTAGCCCAGCGGTTGAGCGGAAAGTCCTATTTGCGCTGGACTACATCAACGCCGTTGAGGCGCCAGCGATACGAGACCTTTTTCGCCTCGCACTCGGCTCCGTAATGGTGAGCTTTTCTAACTACTCATACGAGCCCAGCCTCACGAGACGTTCAGCGGTCGATAGGGAGCCAGTCCTGGACGCCGATGTGGGCGCGGTGCTTTCCCTGAAGCTTAAGCTCATCGGGAGCGATGTAGAGTGGCTGCGACAGGAGCTTGCAAAGCTGGAACACAGGCCACGGGGCAAGGTGTACAGCGAAAGTTTCTTTTCTGCCCTTGAGCGGCTTGAAGAGAATTCCGTCGATTTGGTGGTTACGTCCCCACCCTATCTAAATAATTATCACTACCCCCGTAACACGAGGCCCCAACTTCACTGGCTTGGATTTGCTTCTGGCCGCGGCTACCCCGGCGCACGCGAGGACAGCAGTTTTGGCAAATTCTGGCAGACCGTCAGGGACAAGGACCCTGTACGTCTCACCTTTTCTTTACCGTCGCTCCAGCAAAGTATTGACGAAATTCGCGGGCGCAATACTGAGAAAGGGCCGTATGGTGGCCCAGGATGGGCGAATTATGTGGCAACGTACTTCAACGACACACACCGCTTCTGCACGGTCCTTTCCAAGTTGCTGAAACCTCACGCCGCGGCGGTCATTGTCCTCGGTAACAGCATTATTCAGGGCGTGGAAGTCAGGACCGATTGCCTTTTTGGTACGATTGCCGAGCTCTGCGGCCTCACATTCGAGGACACGATTTTGCTGAGAAAGAAGCGGACCGGAACAAGCATCATCCAATCCTCAGTTCGCGTGGACAAGGCGGCCCACAAAACCGTCCTTTACGAATCGGCGATTGTGCTCAGAGGAAGGCCGGAGAGGACATGAAACTTTCATTTCTACCGGGTAATTTGTTCCTGAACTCTGCCGATGATGGCTCCCTGACAATTTCCCTGAACGGCCAAGAAATCTTCCGCACCCGCTCTCAGAAATCCGCCGTCACAAAGTTCAACGCTTTACGCGAGGAAATGGAGCAACGTTTCCCTCCGCACGAACTATCCCCGGAGCAGAAAGCAGAAGCATTTCGGGAGATGATCAAAGATTCGCTCGTGCAGCACAACAGTCTCGGAGGAAGGAAAAAGAAGACGACGGCCGGAGGCACCAGAACCTTCGGCGGGTAGCTGCGACAGCCGCACGCGAGCATCTACTGGAGTTCATCCATCACATGCTCCGCATCTCTTGCAAGAATCTGCGCAGCATTTCATCCGTGGATTTCAGAGGCGGATATTTTCTGAGGTGTTCAGCTATATCCTGGATTATCTTTCCCTTTGGGCGTGCGTCCCTCATATTCGGATCGCGGTGTGCCCAATCACGTCCAAGATGAAGCGTGTCCCAAGGCGACCGTAGATTTGCCCGCGTTGTTGGAGCATCCCCGTGCTTGCCGAGGCCGTAGCAGATGCCAATTTCCCTATTCCAGATCGGCTTGAACAGATGAATTAAAAACTCCTCCGCAGCCCCCTGGTAGCCGGTCTGGACGACCAAGGCGCGGTACTCAAAATCCTCCAAACGCAGAGTGCCGGCCGCCCGTGTGATATTTCTCCTGTGATCCTTGAGTCGCCTTGAAAGCCGGTCTCCCTGCTGTTCGGCAGTCTTACTCGTCGGGTCAGCAGGGTCGGCCTTGCCTACATAGATGGGATGCTCCTTTTTGCCAGCAAAAGCCGCGGACCTGAATCGGCATGACTGAAGTCATGCCCTGTCTTGAAAATTGAGTAGGGGCGGGTTTGAAACCCAGGGCTGTCCAAATTAGCTTCGGGCCAGCAAACCGCTTGTTGATTCTATTGAACAAACT
>JASHON010000098.1 GCA_030041095.1 Terriglobia bacterium | reverse complement strand
GTTTAATTGGACAGCACCGTGAAAAATTCCGTGCCCCTGCCGACCCGTTCCCCTCCGCCGCCGGGGGAACCTGGTTTTCAAACCAGCCTTCAGGGGCGAAGTTTGTTCAATAGAATCAACAAGCGGTTTGCTGGCCCGAAGCTAATTTGGACAGCCCTGGGTTTCAAACCCGCCCCTACTCAATTTTCAAGACAGGGCATGACTTTAGTCATGCCGCAAAGGTGCTGAACGAAAGAGGGCTTTAGCCCCTGCTGATGTCAAAACCTGCCCGCAATGCCACACCCCGGCCTTATCGTGAACTCGTCGCGTACCCTCTTCGTCTCTGCCAAGAAGTGCCAGGGGGGCCTTGTTGCAATCGGAGCGCAACGCTATGCTGACGATCGATCTGCTGTGCTCCTACGTGGCGGCACGGAAATCCGAGGAGTATTCGTTCGGCTTCAGGTACTTGGCCGAGGGAAAAGCCGCAGGGGCTAAAGCCCGGCCATCGGCGGAGTTGGGTCGGCATGACTGAAGTCATGCCCTGATACAGGGGAACGGAAGCGGGTGCCGGAGCGCCCGGGAAACGGCGTTCGAAATGTAGAGACTCCAGGGGCCGGCATCTTGCCGGCCGCGAAAAGTGCCGCCGGGACGGCGGCGCGCCGTTAAGAGTCCGTCGCTTGAAGGTGCAAGATCCGGTCGGTTGCGTCCCTTCCACGCGTCCGTTACAATTAATAATTAATAGGTTGAGGGAGGGGCGGCGCCGGAGGGCGCGGCCTTTGACCGGATTGTTCTCCACCTTACGTTTCAGAACCCGCCTGGCCTTGATCCTTCTACTGGTGCTGGCCGTTACCTGCGGAGTCCTGTTGGCCAGTTATCTTCACCAAAACCGCCGCATCAAGGCGTACGTTGCGGGCATCACGTCTGACCTTGTCGCCATCAGCCAGGTGACGCTGACGCGCCTGCCGCCTAACTGCACGCGCACGCAGGCACTCGAGCAATACATGACGGCCTTGAAGCGCGCCGGCCTTTCGGGGATTACCGTGGCGACCCCAGCGGGAAAAGTTGTCGCCAGCACCAACGACAGCCTTGTGGGAAAGAAGATCGAGTTTCTCCGGCGGCGCCAGATCGTCCAGCCCAGCCCTGTGAAGATATCCGCTGAATTTCCGGAAGCGAATGCCGACGTTGCAGCCGGAGAGAAGGCGTACGTGGTGGAATTCCCGATCGTTCAAGGGGACAAGGTGATCGGATACGCGCGCGTTCGCGGGTTTGGCGACCAGTTTGATGCGCTTCTGCGCCGCACGGACCTCGTGCGCTCGCTCTGGATTTTAGTCACGCTGGTTTTGGGCACGTTCGCCATGGTTTACCTGGCGTTTGTGTTCACCAAGCCCGTGGATTTACTGGTGGAGGCCGCGAAGCAGGTGGCACAGGGAAACCTGTACGTTTCGCTCCCGATCAAGGGCCGCGACGAAATCGGGCGATTGGCGCGCACTTTCAATCAAATGGTAGGGCGCTTGCGTGAAAACAAACAGCTTCAGGAGCGGCTCAGCGAAGCGGAAAAAACAGCCCTGCTGGGCCGGTTTGCAGGGAGCGTGGCGCACGAAGTGCGCAATTCGCTGAACTTCATCAACCTTAGCATCGATCAGGCGCGGGCCAAGCAGGCGGCGCTGCTCGCTTCGGGCTCGATTCCGAGCGGGGAGCGCGCCGCGCGCGAAGTCCAGCGCAACCTGGCGAACGTGAAAGAGGAGATCGCGCGCCTCAATCACCTGGTGACGGACTTCCTCGCCGCTGGGCGGCAGAGCCCACCCAAACTGGATTCCTGCGATCTTCGCGATACGCTGGCCGGCGCCGTATCCGTGGTGGAAAAGCAGGCGCACACGCAGGGTGTTTGCATCCACACCGCATTGCCGGCTGGGTTGCCCAAGATTCAAGCGGACCACCAACAGCTCAAGACGTGCTTCCTGAATATTTTGACGAACGCAATCCAGGCGATGCCGGACGGCGGTGAGATTGCGGTCAGCGGCTCGTACCGCGACGACAACAATGGCAGGGGCCGCATTGAGATGTGGTTTGCGGACACCGGGCCGGGCATTCCGGCGAAAGATCGGGAGAGGATTTTCGCGCCTTTTTATTCGACCAAGGCGACGGGCTTTGGACTGGGTCTGGCCATCACGCGCAAGATTGTGGAAGATCATGGCGGCCGCATTTACGTTCAGGAGGGTGAGTTTCCCGGTGCGGTGATGATCGTTGAGCTGCCGCTTTCTCCCGCTCCGGCAGCGGCGGCCGGAACCACCCCTCCGTTTCCGGCAGCGGCGCGATCGTAAGTCATGGCCAACGGAACCATCCTGGTGGTTGACGACGAAGTTCGTCAGCGAGAGATTTATGGAGATATTCTCCGCGACGAGGGCTACGCCGTCGATACGGCTGCCAGCGGTGAAGGCGCACTTCGCATGCTGGCGGAGAAGCGCTTCGACCTGGTGATCACGGACTTGAATCTTGCCGGGATGACCGGGATCCAGCTCCTCAGCACTATTCTGCAGGCTGATCCCACCGTTGCCGTAGTCCTCATCACTGGGTATCCTTCTATTCCTTCCGCCATCGAGGCCACCAGGAAAGGTGTTTATACCTATCTCGAAAAGCCTGTCGATCGCGAAGTCCTGCTGGGTGTGGTCGAACAGGCCTTTGCGCGCCTGGCCTTGCTGCAAAAGCACATCCTGGGAAGCTCGCCCGCCACCCGCTCGATGCTCAGAATGATCCTGAAGGTGGCCGCCACCCATCATACGGTCCTGATTCTTGGAGAAAGCGGAACAGGGAAAGAACTGGTTGCGCGAGAGATTCACGCGCTCAGCCCGAGGAAAGATCAACCTTTTTTGGCCGTGAATTGCGCGGCGTTGACGGAAACGCTGCTGGAAAGTGAACTCTTCGGCCATGAAAAGGGAGCTTTCACGGACGCGCATCAGCAGAAGAAAGGCCTCTTTGAGCGTGCCAGCGGCTCGACGCTGTTCCTGGACGAGATTGGCGACACCAGCCTCGGCATGCAGGCCAAGATCCTGCGTGCGCTTCAGGAGCGGGAGATTCTCCGCGTCGGTGGCACCCAGGCCATCAAGATTGACGCCCGCATTATTGCCGCCACCAATCGGAACCTCGAACAGATGCTCCGAGGAGGTAAATTCCGCGAGGATCTCTACTACCGCCTGAACGTGATCCCTATTGTTTGCCCTCCGTTGCGCGAGCGCTCGGAGGATATTGAACAATTGGCATTGCATTTTCTTCGCAAAGCCGCGCTCGCCGCAAAAAGCCCTGTCAGTGGAATTGGAACGGAGGCGTTGCGGGCGCTGGAAGACTACGACTGGCCGGGTAACATCCGCCAGTTGGAGTGGGCCATGGAGCGAGCCGTTCTGCTTGGCGAGCACGAGGAGATCTCCCTGCGAGACCTTCCGCCGGAAATTCTTGAGCCGCGGGGAGAAGCTGAAGCTCTTCCTCCGCCGGAGCCAACGGACTCAATCTCGCCTGAGCTTGTACCGGTCATCCAGGAAGGCTCGTGGGAGGAGCATGAAAAGGCCAAGATTCTACAGGCGTTACAACGAACGAATGGCAACATCACGCGCGCCGCGCAACTTTTGGGCATGACGTTCCGTACGCTTCAGTATCGGCTGGAGAAGTTCGGCATCAAAAGGACGCAGGAACCATAGGAGGCAGGGCGAACCTTTCCGCGTTGGGCGGAATCTAACATATTAGTCAAAGGGGGGTCGTAATGGAGGCTAAAATGCTTGGGGATGCGCACGTGTTTCTCTGGGGCTCGGCGAAACTCGTGGCAGTATTTCTCTCGCTGATTTATGTGGGCATGGTTTGGACGGCATATGCTGCAGAAGGCGCCCAGTACCAGCCCCGATTTCGCTGGCGGGCTCCGGCGCGGTCCGGGGAGCGCCTGCTCGTCTGGACCGGCGTAAAGCTTGTAGCCGGCGGCCTGCGGGTTGCCCGTTCCTTGTTCAATCAACTTTTTGCGGCTTCGGCTGATGTTGGCTTGTGGGTGGCAGACAAGTCCGGCTCGGAAGTCCAGCGAAAGGTTCGATCGAGATTCTTATAACCGACTGTTTGACAATAACTTACGTCCTGGCGGAGAACTGTTCCCAGCCTCGCCCATAAAACCCTTCCTTAAATTTTGACTTGCCTAACGTGCCGTAGGTCTGCGATTTTATCTAGGAGAATCCGGAGATGGCGTGGTGAAGGTGAGTGACTCTTCAAGCTCTATCTTCATCTGACGCTTGTAGGCCGGCGATTTGAGTGCTAAGGATGGGTGACGATGGAAATCCTGAGCCGTGCCCATTGACCCGAGCTGACGTTATAATATGGTAACGGTGCCAACGATGGTTGACGAAGCTCAGAACATGAGCGAGAGCGCGCTGCATTGGATAGCGCTGGGCCGGATCCAGGGACTCGGCGCGCGCGGTGTTCACAGCCTGGTCCGGCGTTTTGGGTCGCCCGAGGCGGTGTTCTCAGCGTCTTTGACCGAGCTCGAGAGCTGTGGCCTGCCGCCGGGTGTTGTCCGTTCCGTTCACGCGCAGCAGGAGTTGGCGGAGGCTGAGCAGGAGGTCCGAAAAGCAGAGAAGCTCGGCTGCCAGGTGATCCCATTCTCTTCTCAGGCGTATCCCGCGCTCTTGAAGCAAATTTCTGACCCTCCGGCCGCGTTGTACGTACAGGGTGATGTTACAGCTTTGAGCCGGCATACTCTGGCGATTGTTGGAACGCGCCGGCCGTCCGCCTATGGAAGCTCCGTTGCGCATCGCCTTGCGGCGGATTTGGCGCAGAGGCAGCTTGTGGTGGCCAGTGGAATGGCGCGAGGCATCGATTCAGCGGCGCATCGGGGCGCTCTCGAAGCCGGGGGCAAGACGGTCGCGGTGCTAGGCTCAGGCATTGATGTGGTCTATCCGCGCGAGAATAAGACGTTGGCGAGCCGGATCGTTCAAAACGGCGCTGTGATTTCCGAATTTCCTCTCGGCACGCACCCTGCTCCGGAGAACTTTCCTATTCGCAACCGAATTATCAGCGGGCTTGCCTGGGGGGTCGTAATCGTTGAAGCAGCGGAGTATAGCGGCTCCTTGATTACGGCTCGTTTGGCGCTCGAACAGAACCGGGAAGTCTTCGCCGTTCCGGGTAATATCACGTCGCCGCAGAGTTTTGGTCCCAACCTGCTGATCAAGCAGGGAGCGAAGCTGGTGGATCAGTGGATGGACGTCATGGAGGAGCTGCCTGCGGCGGTTCGGGCCGAATTGATTCCGGCCGTTCCTGCAGCCACTCTTGCTGGAGCGGACGGCGCGCGGACCGGGGCCGCACCTAGTCTGGATGCGGACCAAAAGGCCGTCTATGATACCCTCCGCGCCGACGAAACGCTCTATATCGATGCCATCTGTGGAGCGGCAACACTTCCGCAGCCACGCGTGCTGGCTGCCCTCTTAGGACTCGAGATGAACGGGCTGGTGAAACAACTGCCCGGAATGAATTTTGTAAGGAGATTGTAGAAGCATTATGGCAAACTCGCTCGTCATCGTCGAATCGCCCGCAAAGGCGAAGACGATCAATAAGTATCTGGGCTCGGGATATACCGTGAAGGCATCCATGGGCCATGTTCTCGATCTGCCTAAAAAGGATTTAGGTGTCAATCTCAGAGACCACTTCAAGCCCACGTACGTTGTCATTCCCGGCAAAAAGCCGATCATTGATGAGCTGAAGCAAGCCGCCAAAACCGCCGCCGCCGTTTACCTGGCGGCGGACCCGGACCGCGAAGGCGAAGCAATCTGCGCGCATCTGCAAGAACTGTTGGCTTCCAAGAAGCAACGCATCCAGCGCGTGTTCTTCAACGAAATCACGCGCGAGGCCATCCGTGAAGCCTTCAAGCATCCACGCGAGATTGATACGAACCTGGTGGATGCGCAGCAAGCGCGCCGGATACTGGACCGCCTGGTGGGTTACCAGGTGAGCCCGCTGCTTTGGGAAAAGGTAAAGCGCGGTATCTCCGCCGGCCGCGTTCAGACTGTGGCTTTACGCTTGATCGTTGAGCGCGAGCGTGAAATTCGCGCGTTTGTGAAGCGGGAGTATTGGACCATCACGGCCCGGCTGGAAGGCGGCAACCCGCCCCCGTTCGACGCAAGGATGGTGAAGATCAACGGCGACGATCCGGAGATACCCGATCAGGAGACCGCAGACCGGCATGTGAGCGCCGCGCGGGCCGCGGGCTTCGTCGTCGATTCTGTTGCCACGCGCGAGAAACGAAAATTTCCCGTCCCTCCTTTTATCACCAGCAAGCTCCAACAGGAAGCGGTTCGAAAGCTGCATTTCTCCGCAAAGAAAGCCATGGCCGTAGCTCAGAGGCTTTATGAGGGCGTCGATTTGGGCGCGGAGGGGTCAGTTGGCTTGATCACTTACATGCGCACGGATTCCACCCGGGTCTCCGAGGGCGCGCTTTCCGCAGCCCGCGAATATGTTTTGAAACAGTTCGGCAAAGACTATCTGCCGGCCGAGCCTGTGCGCTACAAGAGCAAGAAAGACGCTCAGGACGCTCATGAGGCCATTCGTCCAACGGAAGTCGAGCGCGAGCCCGATTCCGTCAAATCCTATCTCGATACGGATGAATATAAGCTTTACAAGCTGATCTGGCAGCGTTTTGTCGCCTCGCAGATGAATCCGGCTCTCTACGATCAGACGACGATTGATGTGAAGTCGGGTGACACTCTGTTCCGTGCGACGGGTGCGGTAGAGAAATTCAGGGGCTTCCGTGCAGTCTACGTCGAAGGCCAGGACGATCGCGCTGACGACGAGGAGGCGGAAGAGTTGAAGCACCGGTTGCCCAAGGTCGAGCCCGGCGAACGGCTTAAACTCCATCAGATTCTTCCGGAGCAGCATTTCACGGAGCCGCCTCCTCGTTATAACGAAGCAACGCTGGTGAAGACGCTCGAAGAGAAGGGCATTGGCCGCCCTTCAACTTACGCCACCATCCTCAGCGTCATCCAGAATCGGGAATACGTCGAGAAAGTTCAGGGCCGTTTCTTTCCCACAGAGCTCGGCATGGTTACGAGCGATCTTCTCGTCAAGAATTTCACCGAAATATTTGACGTCACTTACACGGCGCGAATGGAAGAGGAGCTTGACGAAGTGGAAGAAGGGAAGCTCGCCTGGACCGATGCGCTCACTGGATTCTATCGCAAGTTCAACAAGGAGCTGCGAACGGCTGAGAGGCAGATGGCTGACCTTAAGGGAGAAGGCGTCGTCACCGACGTTAAATGCGAGGTATGCGGCAAGCCCATGGTGATCCGGCTGGGCCGCAATGGCCAATTCCTTGCCTGCTCCGGCTATCCGGATTGTGAGGCGACGCGCGATCTCACGCCGGAGCTGGCGGCTCAATACGGCAGCGCTGCGGCTCCCGAAGTGCCCGAACAGGCGTGCGAAAAGTGTGGCAAGCCGATGGTGGTGAAGCGGGGCAGGTTCGGCTACTTTCTTGCTTGCTCCGGTTATCCGGAGTGTCGCAACACCAAGCGCATCGTGATGGGGGATGGCAAAGCCACGGCGGTGCAGGACGTGACCTTGGACGAGAAGTGTCCCGAGTGCGGCTCGGCCCTCGTCATCAAGCATGGCCGGTACGGGCAGTTTACCGCTTGCAGCAACTATCCGGAATGCAAGTTCGTCAAGCGCCAGACACTCGGCATTCACTGCCCGGAAAAAGACTGCTCAGGAGAGTTGATCGTGCGGCGGACGCGCAGAGGCAAAACGTTCTACGGTTGCAGCCGCTATCCGGAATGTAAATTTGTGGCTTGGGATAAACCCATCGCCGGGCCCTGCCCGCAGTGTGGCTCACCGATTTTGTTGGAGAAGAAGTCAAAGAAATCCGGCCCGCGCCGCGTCTGCCCCAACGAAACATGCAAATACGAAGTTGCCGTCGAGCAAACCTCGGAAGCTGCCGTTAAAGTTTAGTCGGAGTCGGCTGCGACCACGGTTTGTGCCGGCTGTGTGTTTCCCCGCAGGCCCTCAGTTTTGGGACGGTAGCACCGCCGTCCCGGCGGCAAATGCGGGCAAGATGCCAGCGCCACAGCAACCGCCGAACCCAGAACTGAGGCCTTGCGTTTCCCCCAAGAAAATCGTGGACAAGCGGGCGCCGTCCGCTGTAGCATAATGCTTCAGGCATGAAGCCGCCGCTGACACATCGTCATCACCGCCATTCGCACGCAAGGCCGTGTCAGCGGGCGGGTGCGTAGATTGCGCCAGGTTTGAAAGGATCGGAACCCGCTGGCACAGGATGTCAGCGGGTTTTTTGTTTTTGGAGGAAGCCTTGGAATTCAAATATCAAGAGGGATTACTTCCCGCGATTGTTCAGGACGTTCGAACCGGCAAGGTGCTGATGTTGGGCTATATGAATTCGCAGGCATACCAGAAGACGGTGGAGAGCGGTTTCGTCACGTTTTACAGCCGCAGCAGGCGAAAGCTGTGGACCAAAGGCGAAACTTCCGGCCACCGGCTTGCCGTGCGGGAAATTCGCGTGGATTGCGACGCCGATGCGCTTCTCGTTCAAGCGGAGCTCAACGGCGCGGGTTGCTGCCATGAAGGCTATGAATCCTGTTTCTACCGGAAACTGACGCCGCAGGGTGAGGAGCTCGTGGAAGAAAAGCAGTTTGATCCCAACGAAGTCTACGGGCAGTAAACTCTGTGAGCGCGGGCGGCCAGCCCGCTGTGCGGTTACTTTCGCTGGACGGAGGCCTATGGTTCTGAAGCTTGGTTTGCCCAAAGGAAGTTTGCAGGAAGCATCGCTACAATTGTTTCGGCGCGCGGGATACGAGATTACCGTGAACCCGCGTTCGTATTTCCCGCACATTGATGATCCTGAAATCGAGTGCATGCTCATCCGCGCGCAGGAAATGGCTCGTTACGTTGAGGACCGCGTACTGGACGCAGGCCTGACCGGACGCGATTGGATTCTCGAAAACCGCGCTGACGTCGTTGAAGTGGCAGACTTGATCTATGCCAAGCAGACTCTGGGCAAAGTGAGATGGGTACTCGCGGCGCCTGAGAACTCGCCCGTGCGCAGCGCCCAGGATTTGGCGGGTAAAATTGTTGCCACAGAACTCGTACAAGTGACGCAAGAGTACCTGGCGAAGCATGGCGTCAAGGCCAAAGTGGAATTCTCCTGGGGCGCAACGGAGGTCAAGCCGCCTGTTCTGGCGGACGCGATTGTTGAGGTCACGGAAACCGGCTCGTCGTTGCGCGCAAACGGCTTGCGCATTGTGGATACAGTCCTTGAATCGAACACCAAGTTTATCGCTAACCATCAGTCCTGGGCCGATCCGGCAAAGCGCACCAAGATGGAAACGCTGGTCATGCTGCTTCGTGGCGCCATCGACGCGGCGGGAAGGGTGGGGCTGATGATGAACGTTCGGCGTGAGGACTTGAAAGCTGTTCTCGAAGTTCTACCGGCGCTGAAAAGGCCCACCATCTCCGCGCTCAGCGAGGACGAGTGGATGGCCGTCAATACCGTGATCGAAGAGAAGACCGTCCGCGAGATCATCCCGCGGCTGAAAGCCGCCAACGCGCAAGGTATCGTCGAATATCCCCTGAACAAAATCGTAATGTAATGTTACCGCTCATTCGCAGCGAGGAGAAGAATAGACTGAGCCGGTGGCTCAGGGCGCGCAACCCGTGCGACCCGGCGACACTGAAGACCGTGAGCCGCATCCTCGATGCGGTACGCCGGAATGGGGACGCGGCCCTGGTTCGCCTGACTCTGAGGTACGACCGCGTCGATCTTCGCAAGACCGGCTTCACGGTCCCAGGCGATGAGATTCGCCTCGCGCGCGCGCGCGTCGGAAGGGATTTTCTCGTTGCCCTTCGCCACTCGGCACGGAACATCCGCGCGGTAGCGTGCAGCCAGGCGCCGAAAGCCTGGAGCATTTCCACCCGCCCTGGTGTCAACGTGGGCCAGACGGTGAGGCCGCTCGATCGCGTTGCCTGCTACATTCCGGGAGGGCGTTTCCCGCTTCCTTCAACGGTCCTGATGAGCGCCATTCCGGCGATGGTAGCGGGCGTCCGGGAAATCTGTCTGACGAATCCTAAGCCGGCCGATGCTGTCCTCGCTGCGTCGTCCGAAATCGGCGTTCGCACGGTTTTCCGGCTGGGTGGGGCTCAGGCGATCGCCGCCTTCGCGTTCGGTACAGAAAGTGTTCCGCGAGCGGACAAGGTGGTTGGACCCGGCAACCGCTTTGTAGCGGCAGCCAAGAAACTGCTTGCGGGTGAATGCGGAATCGATTTTGTGGCAGGACCCAGCGAGCTCGTCGTCGTCGGGGCGGAGGGCCCTCCCGGCTGGATCGCGGCTGACATGGTGGCGCAGGCGGAGCACGATCCTGACGCGTCGGCCATCCTGATCACGCCGTCCGTCAGGCTGGCTCGCCAGGTACAGCGTTGTGCCGCCCGAATTCTTGCCGAATTGAAGCTGCCAGTGGCCGAGGCGGCCCTTTCTTCTCGCAGCGCGGTGATCGTGACGCCGGGCCTTGCGGAAGCCGTGGAATGGGCCAACGAGCTGGCGCCCGAGCATCTCACGCTTCTCGATGACGCGGTGGGCCACCTCGATCAGGTCCGCGCGGCGGGCGCCGTCTTCTTGGGAAAATACAGTCCGGTAGCGGCGGGAGATTATGCTTCGGGAGGAAATCACATTCTACCGACGGCTGGAGCGGCGCGCGCCCGCGGAGGACTGACCGCAGCGGATTTCGTGCGGACAATTTCCGTGCAGCGGCTGAGCGGCCGGGGCCTGTTCGGTTTGAAGGATACGATCGTTCGCCTTGCAGACGCCGAAGGTCTGAAAGCACATTCCTATTCCATTCGAGCGAGGTTTGCAGATGATCCTCCCGCGCAAGGCCGTTGAGCGGCTGCATGAATACGTCCCTCCCGCTGAAGGCCGCGCCCGCATGCTTCGCCTCGACCTGAATGAGAACACTCTGGGATGCGCTCCGGCGGTGGCGACGGCGCTGCAACGCGCTTTGAGGCCGGGTCTCCTGGCCTGTTACCCCGAATATCAGGCAGCTCGAGCCGCCCTCGCGCGCTATTTTCGCGTGTCGCCCGGCGAGTTGCTTATCACCAACGGAGTGGACGATGCCATCAAGTTGATCTGCGACACCCTTGTCGAGCCGGGCGACGAACTGCTCACCTTAGCGCCCACGTTTCCGTACTATCAGTTTTTCCACGAGCTTGCGGGCGGCAAAGTCCGGTTTGCCGGTTACGATGAGGCGCTTCAACCGCCCGTCGAGCGGCTCCTTTCGTCACTCAATCCACGAACGAGGTGGGTGGCATTGGCGAACCCGAACAACCCGACCGGAACGTTGATTCCTAAAGCCGGCCTGCGCGCGATTCTCGAGTTTGCCCCTCATACCCTGGTGTTGGTGGACGAGGCGTACCTGGATTTTTCAGGGACAACGATTTTGCCGTGGATTCGACGCTATCCCAATCTTGTGGTCGGCCGCACGTTCTCGAAGGCATTCGGATTGGCCGCGCTGCGCATCGGATTTTTGTTCGCTCATCAAAGGCTTGCGGAATTGCTGAGACGGGCTCACGCGGTTTACGCCGTGAACGGCGTGGCCATCGCGGCGGCCATGGAAGCGATTCGCCACGAAGATGACGTCAGAAGTTACTCGCGCGCCGTTCGAGAAGCGCGCGAAGAATTCTGCGGGAGGCTTGCCGCCATGGGTATTGCGTACGTGCCGAGCGCGGCTAACTTCGTGCTGCTGCGCGCCGGCCGGCGCGCCGCGAAGATTGCCAGGTGTCTGCGCGCCCGGAACATTCTCGTGCGAAACTGGAACGATGCGCCGGAGCTTGCCGGCTATCTGCGGATCACTATCGGAACGGCGGCGCAAATGCGCCGTACGGCGCGCGAAATCAGGCGCTGCCTCCCGCTCTGGGAGACGGCCGGACCCGGAAACCATTTTCGCCCTTGGCGCGAGCTGGCCCAGTGCGCCTCCCTTCGTGCAGTTGCGAAACGCCGCCGGATTCCGGCTGAGAGTTTCCCATGAGGCCACGCCGCGCTCAAATATGTCGACAAACGGCTGAAACCGAGATCCGCGCAGTCTTCACCTTGGATGGGCAGGGCCGCTACCGTGTGTCAACGGGCATTCATTTCTTCGATCACATGCTCGAGCTCTTTGCCCGCCACGGCGGATTCGATCTCGATCTCGAAGCGCATGGAGACTTGGAGGTGGATCAGCATCATACCGTCGAGGACGTAGGGCTGGTCTTAGGTGAGGCCGTGAGACGGGCGCTTGGGGATAAGCGAGGCATCAACCGCGCAGGATATTTTGTGATGCCGATGGATGAAACACTCGCTCTTGCTGCGGTTGATTTGAGCGGCCGCCCGTTCATGGTATTTAAGGGGTCGGTGCGCGCGCAGAAAGTGGGTGACTTGCAGACGGAATTAATTGAGGATTTCTTTCAGGCCTTTGCATCGAGCGCCGGCGCCAACGTGCACCTGAAAGTTGCTTACGGCCGTTCAAGCCACCACGCGGTCGAGGCTTTGTTCAAAGGGTTTGCCCGTGCCTTGCGCGTTGCCTGCTCGCGCGACCGGCGGCTCAAGCGGCTCCTTCCGAGCACCAAAGGGCTTCTATGATCGGAGTCATTTCCTATGGCGCGGGCAACACGGGTTCGGTGCTTAAGGCGGCGAATCACGTAGGGATGAGCGCGCGGCGCGTTGAGACGGCGGGGGAATTGGAGGCGGCAGAAAAGATCATCTTGCCCGGCCAGGGTCATTTTGGCGCGATGATGCAGTTGCTGGCGGCGCGGAACCTAATCGGGCCGCTGCGCGCCGCGCTGGATGCCGGCAAGCCTTTCCTCGGAATATGCTTGGGCTTGCAGGTGCTCTACGATCGAAGCGATGAAGCGCCGGGCATCGACGGACTGCGTATTCTTCCCGGATCCGTCCGGAAGTTGGAGGGAGCTTACAAAATTCCGCACGTGGGTTGGAGCCCGCTCGAAATCCGCCGTGAAACAGCCATTTTGGATCACATTGCTGGCGGAAGCTATGTTTATTACTGCCATTCGTACTGCGGTTCTGTCACCGCAGAGACTTGCGCGGTCACTCGTTACGGCGTGGAGTTTCCTGCGGTTGTGGAGACGGGCAACATCCATGCCGTGCAGTTTCACCCGGAAAAGTCCGGCCGGGTTGGATTGCGGATTTTCGAGAACTTTATGAGGATGTGAGCGGCCGTTTCGAATCCGATGCTGGCGAAGCGCATCATTCCTTGCCTCGATTGCAAAGACGGACGTGTCGTGAAAGGCGTCCAGTTTGTAGACCTGCGCGATGCGGGCAATCCGGCGGAGTTGGCGGAGGCATACGACCGGGAGGGAGCGGACGAGCTGGTGGTGCTGGATATCTCGGCGTCGCGCGAGGGCCGCTCAACCTGGATGGACACGGTTTACCGGGTTGCAAGGAACCTGTTCATACCGCTTACGGTGGGAGGCGGTGTAAAATCGGCTGACGACGCTCGCCGGCTGCTCGAAGTGGGCGCAGATAAGGTGGCCGTCAATACTGCGGCAGTTGAAAATCCCGGATTGCTCGAGGAGCTGGCTGCGCGCTTTGGGCGGCAGGCGATTGTGATTGCGATTGATGCCAGGCGGACCGTGGGGCTCGATGCCGATCCTCGTTGGACCGTGCTGACTTATGGTGGAAGCCGGGAAACGGGTCTCGACGCGCTGGAGTGGGCGCGCCAGGCGGAATCGTCAGGCGCGGGTGAGATCTTGCTGACGTCCATGGATGCCGACGGGACGCAAGACGGCTTTGATTGTGAGCTCACCTGCAAAGTTTCGCAAGCGGTCCGGATCCCGGTCATTGCTTCCGGCGGGGCCGGGAAGCCTGAAGATTTTGCCAGGGTTTTTCTTCGCGGCGCGGCCGATGCCGCTCTTGCGGCTTCCATCTTTCATTTCCGGCAACACACCATCCGAAGTCTGAAGTCCTATCTCAAATCTCAGGGCGTCCCGGTTCGCATCGATGCCGCCGGGTAATGATAACCTGGAAGGGAGCAACCGATGAAGCGCAATGTTGCGATGGCCGGATGTTTCTTGGGGCTGGCTACCGTGGTGGCTTTGGGCCAGCAACCGCCGGCTTCCCAGTCTCCGGCAAACCGCCTGGTGACGGGCAAAATCCTGTACGTGGGCCAGATGCCCGGCGGACTCGATCAATGGATCATTCAGGACCTTCGTGCATGGGGCCGATATCAAGTCTCACCCAATTCAGAGGGAGTAGACCTCACGCTGCGCGCCTATACCCCCCCGCGCGCGCAACGCCCCCCGCAGTTGGAACAGATGCCCATGCCGCACCGTGCTGAAAAACCACCGCAGGCCTCCTCCCTCACCATTCAAGACTGGGTCACCGGCGAGGTGCTCTGGCGGGCTCGCATCGTGATGCGGAAACAAAAAAAGAATGAGAATGTCCCTCCGGGTCCTCACACGGAAATTTTCGCTCGGGGCATGAAGCCGGACCAGGTAGCCGAGCGCTGCGTCACGCTCCTGAAGCAATATGTGGATGGACTCGAACGTGAAGCGGTGCCCAAGGGGCGGTAACTTCTCGGGCAGCGCCGGCGTCTGGCCGGCCTCGCGCCCTGACCGACGGTGGGATCTTAGAGTGCTCAGGGCGCGAGGCCGGGAAACGGATCGGGCGCTACCTAACGGCGGGGTTGAAACCCCGCCCTCGGGTCTCTAGATTTTGGGATTGATCAAAGCCGCGTCGTATCAGTTGGTCATGTCGCTTCGCGACACCCACGAAGCTATGAAAATGTGCCGTTCCGACCTGCCCTCAGAAATCTCGCGCGCTTCGAGTTCTGGTGCGGATGGTGTGTTCATTGTGCGTAAAACTGAGAAGAGCGGCATGTACGTATCGAGGGATGGCGAAACCGTACGTTTGGAACCAGACATACTGCGTATTCCCTTGTATGCGACCGGTTTTGGTCGATATTACTTTGGACCGTGTAGTGACGACCGAATTATTTTCCCATACCGAATTGAGGATGGCTCGGCTGACCTCCTGACAGAAAGAGACCTAAAGCGAGAGTTTGCGCGTGCGTCCGAGTATTTGCGGGCAAGGCAGCACGTGTTAGACACGCGCAAGCAGTTCATGGCTTGGTATCCCTACAGTGCGCCGCGCAACCTGCTGGATCGCGATGCTGCAAACCTTCTTGTGCCCCTGCTTGCTGACCGTGGACTCTTCTCTGAATTTCCAGGTGGCCGAGATCGCTTCTGCCTGATGGCAAGTGGCGGCTTCAGTATCAGGGTGGACGAAAATATTGGCGTTTCACCCAATACTTGCTCGGACTCCTGAACTCAAGACTTCTTTTTGCTTACTTGAAATCCAGAAGCAACGTATTTCGCGGCGGCTGGATCACCCGTACGAAACAGTATGTCGGCCCCTTGCCGATTCGACTGGTTGAGAATAACCGACAGGAAGAGTTCGTGGCGCTAGTGGAGAAGGTGCTCGAATTGAACAAGAAGAAGCACTCGGACAAACTCGCGCCTTCTGGACTCGACCGCCTCGACCGCGAAGTCGCTGCCACCGACTTCGAAATCGACACTCTCGTCTACGAGTTTTACGGCATCACCGACGAAGACCGCGCGATTATTGAAGGGAGCGCACAATGAGCGAAGTCTGGCTACCCGTCGGAGGTCGCAGCGTCATCACGGTCCGCCTAGAGCCAAACAATATCCACGGACGGGACCTGGCTGGCCAGCCGGCGTTATATCTGCCGTTACAACTGCAGCTCCTTCCCGCCGGCGAACAAAAAGAAGTGCAATACCAATTGGTCCGACTCTCAGGAAAACTGCAATGCCAGCCCTTGGGGGAGTTCGCCAGCTTTGATGTCGGCCCGATAGCCGAACCTCCTAATCCCAATCCGTTTTTTCGCCAGCAGGACGCCCTAATCGCGCTCGATCGACAGCGAGTCAGCCGATTCGAAGAGGCCAGAGGCGAGAAGGATGCCTATTTCCAAATTATGCTAACTGGCACACTCTGGTATCCATCTCATCAGAAGTTTGAGGTGACGCGCGCGTCGTCAGGCTTCCTCGAACTTAGCGTGCCCAGGTCGCATTGGATCGACAGAGTTCTTTCGGTTTGGAATGTCACTCATACTAGGGTCATCGAGATCAAGTTTCCGAGCAGCGCGGCTGGCGAGAACTTTCGCAACTCTTACTCGCGACTCGAAGAAGCTGAGAAACTGTACGCCAGCGCCCAATACAAGCAGGTGCTGACCACATTGCGGCTGTCGTTCGAGGGTCTAGCCAAGAGCTTCGGCTTTCAAGCGGCGGGAAAAGAATTCTTTGAATCCTTATTCGCATCCGCACACCCGGAGAAAAAGGAAAAGGCCCGCGACGCGTTGAACGGTATCTACAGATTCCTCCACTTGGGATCACACGAGCAGGGCAACCATCCAGAGTCAAACGCTCAGCCGGTCGTGGCCCGCCAAGACGCACGCTTTGCGCTGACGCTGGCCTACGCGATATTCGAGTACATCACGCTGGGTAGTTGAGTGGCGAAGAGGTGCGGAATATGGCCTGTATGTTTTGCAGATCGGAAGCAGACCTCACGCGGGAGCACGTTTTTCCTGCGTTCATGGGTGGCGAACTGACTGTGCCAGACGGTAGCTGTAACCGTTGTAACGGCGAGTTCGGCAAGTGGGAATGCACACTGCGGGACAGCACAAAATTCCTCTTGAATCTTCTCCGAATTGAAAATCGAGACGGCGAAGTTCCGACAGCCCGAGTCGAGGTGGAAATTCGAGGCATGGATGCTAAAGGCCTTTTTGGCAAACGCGAGGCGGATGGGACCGTTACTCTGTCGGACGTAGTTGTATCTAGCGTCGAGGCGGATGGCAAGAAGCATCGACAGGGTTTTTTCGTTTCGCAAGCCAGCGCCGAGAAGTTCATTGAGCGCGCCAGCACGAGAGGTGAGAAAACGACAGAGTTGCAAGTGCCGAACGAAGTTGTCCTCGACGCCTCATATACACAAACTCTGCCGTTCGCATTCAGCCTTGAAGCTCGCAAAGTAGTCGCAAAGATTGCTCTTGCATCCATCGCTCACAAGTACGGGGTGTCCTTCGCGCTGTCCCCTCAATTCGACTCGCTCCGCCAAGTGCGTACAGCGACAACTGCGAAGGAAATGCCGCTGAGAGTGTTCTGCAACAAGAATTTCATAGCCGTTCATACGCGAAACGCTCATCAACATAGCGTCATGTGTTACCTCAGCGCGGGAAAGAAGAAAGGCTGGGCGCTAGTGACGCTGTTCGGGGGACTGTCGTATATTGTGGAAGTAACCGACAAATTCGAGGAACGGTTAAGCAGACTTTTCAGCATCTTCTACGATGCGGCGCTCAAGAAACCATTCACTCCGATTGTGTTAGCCGACGAAATGACGGTCATTGGGGACGTACTCTCAAAGAACTCGATATTTGAGGATCGAGATGCACTGGATGAGCAGTGGTTTCCGATCCTAGCCGCCTACTGCGCGGACGTTGGTGTCGAACTCGAGCGTATTTCGCCTGCCGACTCTACCGCCGGAGGAGCCCAACCCGCACAGTCCAGCTGAATCCCTAATCCTAATTATCCGCCAACTTAGTGCAGGATCAGCAACCGCCTTACTCCTGGCGGAGAACGTGCTTATCGCCAAGTTCGATGTGCGCGTGGCATAACTTTCTTGAAACTCTCAATCTCATATATCCTGACGGAACTCGTTCTGCGCCAGTCTGCCGCAAACTTATGAAAATCTCCTGGTATGATATTCGCCTAGTCTTCGCCATGCTATCGTGATACAAGGTCAGTACTGTGCCGACTTCGATTCAGGCCGTAATTGTAATCGCGCTGTTCCTAATGCCGGGATTCATAGCGCGTAGCATTCTATCGTCTGTTTATCCGACCTCGGAACCGAGTGAATCGCGTCTAGCGTTGACGGCGATTACGCTGAGTTGCATGAACTACGGAATCTGGTCGTGGCTGCTAATTCTGAGCTGGCAGAAACATTGGTACAAAAGCGATAGCTTTTTGGCGTTTCTCGCCGTCCTCATTCTTTTTCTCTCGCCCGTTGTCGGCACACTAGCAATTGCCAAACTCATGCAAACCAGTGCGTTCCGCAGCGTCCGCGAGACGTTTGGCATCCGCCACCCTGTGCCGAAGGCTTGGGACTATTTCTTCGGCAAGAGAGCAGCGTGCTGGATCATCGTAACCCTGAAAAGTGGCCGCGTGATCGGTGGGTATTACGGAACCGAATCATTCGCTTCGTCCTTTCCGCATGAAGAAGATTTATACCTTGAACTACTATGCGATATGACACCAGAGGGACGGCTGAACGGCATAACTCCACTGACCCTTGGTGGTATAATTCGCATGGAAGACGTTCAACTGCTCGAATTTTTTAGGTACGTGCCTCAAGAAATCGAATACGCACTGGAGGAATCCGATGGCGGAGAATGAGGGCAACACGGGCGGTACCGTGACTCGATTGAGGGAAGGACACCAAGCCGCTAACAAGGAAAATCGTGGACACCAGCCGAGCAAAACTCTCGATAAGGGTTATCAAGCGAGTGGGCAAGTGAAACCTCCCACCGCTACGCCCAACGTTGGCACTACGGCGGTTGTTCCATCTGCATCTACCACGAATAACAACAAGAAATAGCAAGGGACTGTCGCCCCGCGCGGAATTGCGGGAGAGGAGAACGGTATGTACGTCTACGAGCAGCAGGAGGCGTTGTTTATTATGCCCAACGGACAACCGTGGCCGCGCGGAACTGCTGTCGCACTACTCCCGTTTCCTCAGCACAGCGGATTCATCGACTACACGCCTGACGGTCGCCAAATCATTGTTCACAAATCGAAGCAGCATGGTGCCATCACAACGTGGCCTTCTGACTTCAATCCCGAAGGATATGCGTATCGCATTTTAAGAATCCCCGCGAACGAACAAGAAGCTGACGAATGGCTGAGTTTCGCGCATGCGGCTGTCGGGCGTGGCGACTCCTGGGATGGCCTCGATAATTGCCAAGACTTTATCTCGCAAGCGGTGGAGGGTCGGAAGGGCAGCCCTACTCGCGACGGTTTGGTTGGAGCCGCTGTGGTCGTGGGTGCGCTTTGGTACTTCGGAAATAACTAGCCTTGGCATGCTTTTCAGATGCCAATGTTCTTGAAATTTCGATATGACTCTTTGCGGTCCTCGTGTACCCCGCGTGTACCTCGGTTGAGCGAATCCTGTGTTTTTGGCGTTTTTGCCGTCTAATGGAATGAGTAACTTACGAATTTTCAGTGTCGCTTTCAGTTCGATCCCCAGTGCACCCTAGTGATGGAATACCGTCACATTTTCAAGACAGGGCACGCCTTCAGGCGTGCCGCAAAGATGCGGAAGGAAAGAGGGCTTTACAGGCTGCGGAAAAACTCTTTCGGGAGTTGACGTAGCGCCGGCTTCCAGCCGGCAGCCCGCTTCAATTCAACGGAGGCCGGCAAGATGCCGGCGGTACATTCGCGGCGGCGCCGAGTTTTTCCGCAGCTTGTAAAGGCCCGCAATCGGCGGACGTGAGTCGGCATGACTGAAGTCATGCCCTGATACAGGGGCACAAAGCGGCTGCCAGAGCGTCCGGGAAACGCCGTACGAAATGTAGAAACTCCAGAGCGGAGTTGAAACCCCGCCCTTCCCGCGACGTGGTGAGAAATGCAGGCTAACACTTGTTCGTTCCTTGCGGCTGGCGCCGCACGGGAAGAACCACTGTTTTTCCGTCATGGCTGAGTTTTCCACGCCGCTGATGCGGCAATACTCTGCGATCAAACAGGAACATCCCCAGGCCCTCCTTTTTTTCCGCCTCGGAGACTTTTACGAATTATTCTTCGAGGACGCGCTTCTGGCGTCCCGCGAGCTGCAGATTACCCTGACCTCCCGAAACAAGGAAAAGGGCGAGCCCATTCCGATGTGCGGCGTTCCTTACCACGCCGCAGAAGGATACATCGCGCGCCTGGTGCGAAAAGGTTTCCGGGTTGCGGTTTGCGACCAAATGGAAGACCCGCGTTTCGCAAAAAAGCTGGTGAAGCGCGAGGTGACACGCGTGGTATCGCCCGGAACCTCAATCCATGCTGAGGCTCTCGAGCCGCGCGCCAATAATTATCTCGCGGCGGCCGTCGAGCGCCGCGGAGCCTTGGGACTTGCGTACGTTGACCTCTCGACAGGCGAGTTTCGCGCGACTGAGTTTTCCAGCGCTGATGCGGACGCTCGCTTTCAGGAAGAGATCGGCCGAATGCAGGCCAGCGAAATCCTTTTGCCGGCTTCTGAAAACACTGCGGATGGGCAAGGGGCGCGCGGCGGCCTGCAAGCGCCTCACATGCCAGCCCTCATCGGAGCGCCGCTTGATTCCTCCGGGCCGCCGGTTGAGACAAGACTTGATGAATGGATTTTTCAGGAGGAGTATGCCGGCCGCCTGTTGCGCGATCATTTTCGTGTTACGACGCTGGCCGGTTTCGGGCTGGAGGAGCGCCCTTTGGCCGTGGCGGCCGCCGGGGCTATTCTCCACTACGTGCGAGAGACTCAGCGCAGCTCGCTGCAGCATCTCGACGGAATACGCTATTACCAGCAGCACGACACCCTGGTTCTCGATCCCGCTACGCTGAGGAATCTTGAAGTCATCGAGCCCGCGCCGGGCGGCTCGCGCGATTCTACGCTTCTCGGCGCGCTCGACCACTGCATGACGCCGTTTGGAGCGCGCGCCTTCAAGCAGCGGCTGCTCCGTCCCTTTTGCCGGCGCGAAGAACTGGAAGGCCGGTGGGACGCCGTAGGCGAGTTGTATGTCTCGACCATCGCCCGGGAGGAATTGCGCCGCACGCTTGGAAAAATTCAGGACCTCGAGCGGCTTCTCGGCAAGATTGCTTTGGAATCCGCGCATGCGCGTGATCTGCTCGCCCTTAAGCTATCGCTCGCGCAGTTGCCGGCGGTCCGATCCATCCTTGAGAAATTCCAGGCGCCGATGTTTCGCTCGCTCGGCGAATCGCTTGACGATCTCGCTGACGTGCGCCAATGGCTCGAATCGGCTATTCATCCTGAGCCGCCCGTCACGCTGATCGAAGGCAATCTCATCCGTCCCGGTTATAACTCTGAGCTTGATACCCTGCGGGAATTGAGCCAAAACAGCAAGCGGGTGATGGCTCAGATGGAAGTGCGCGAGCGCCAGCGCACCGGAATTCAGAGTCTCAAGATCCGTTTTAACAACATTTTCGGCTACTCGATCGAAGTCTCAAAGCCTAACCTCGCTCTGGTTCCTCCGGATTACGAGCGCAAGCAGACGCTTGCGAACGCCGAGCGATACGTCACGCCGGAGTTGCAGGAATTGGAAGCCCGGATTCTGGATGCTGAAGAGAAGAGCCAGAGCCTCGAGCGCGAGCTCTTTATTGAGGTGCGGCGCAAAGTGGGAGGCGAAGCGCGGCGCATCCGGCAGACGGCCGCCACGCTGGCGGAACTTGACGTGCTCGCCTGCTTCGCGTGGAACGCCGTCGATGGTGGGTACGTCCGGCCTGAGATTTCAGAGGATGGCGAGTGGGTCGTCGTTCAGGGCCGTCATCCGGTGATCGAGCGGCATGGCGCGCAGGATCAGCTTGCATCCTTCATCCCGAACGATCTCTACCTGAATTCTTCGACGGACCGGATACTCATCATCACCGGTCCCAACATGGGCGGGAAATCGACTTATCTCCGGCAGACGGCGTTGATTTCACTCATGGCGCAGGCCGGGATGTACGTTCCGGCGGAACGCGCCAAGCTTCCTCTGGTGGATCGCATCTTCACACGGATCGGCGCTTCGGACAATCTGGCGCAAGGCCGCTCAACGTTCATGGTGGAGATGACCGAGGCGGCCAGCATTCTCAATACGGCCACGGCCCAAAGTCTCGTGCTGCTCGACGAAGTGGGGCGCGGCACGGCCACTTTTGATGGGCTTGCCATCGCCTGGGCCGTGGTGGAGCACTTACAGTCTCAGACGCTTGCCAGAACGCTCTTTGCCACGCATTACCACGAACTGACAGAGCTTGCGAATCTGCTGCCGGGCGTTCGAAACTATCACGTCTCCGTGAAGGAATCCGGCTCGAATATCATCTTCCTGCGCAAAGTTGAGTCAGGCAGCGCGG
>JASHON010000097.1 GCA_030041095.1 Terriglobia bacterium | reverse complement strand
TCGTGGATGTCGTATCCGCGGTAGCGCAGCCTGCCTTGCTCGCCGTCAATCGAGCAAATTTGCGACTCTGCAACCGTAACACCCTGCAAACCAACTTTCACTTGAGCCATGAAACAGACCTTTCTAGGGCGAGAACACGTTTAGGAATCATGATAATACATGAAGCCCCCCCAGAGGAAACAAACGCCAACCGGCGTGTTGAATCTTGCTGGCGCAACGCATGCCAGCTTCCAAGACGCTCTTACGATTGGAGAAGGCGCGAACGTAACGCCCAGCATCTTCCGGGGGCGGCGTCCTGGCCGGCAACGGCGATCTGACAGCAGGAGAAACGGACAACGGCATGGTGAGCGTCTCCCAAACCGCACTGCTGGCCATCGATTCCGACACGATCGCCGCGCAGGGGATTGCCTCGTGGTTCTGTAGCCGCCACACCGCGCCGGTAACTCGAATCACGCAACGCCAGCCGTTGCTTTTCAGCAATTTGTAGATTGAGTTTTTCAGCAAGTTGTCAGGCCCCGCATCGCGCGCCGCCATCTTCGAGGAAACGCGCTACCGAAAATCTGCTCTAATTAGAGTGGCGATGACCCATTGGCGAATCCGCGCTCGTGCGCTCGTGCTGACCAGCGCGACGATCTTATTTTGCTCGGTGGCGGCGCTTCCTGCCGGCCGCCGTGGCCAGGCGCCGTCCATCGAAACCACGGATTCCATAGAGATCGACCGGCTCGCCCATCGCGGCGTTTACGACTTCATGGACGGCCGCTTCGATGATGCGATTCAAACGCTGCGCCAGGCGGAAAAGGCCGCTCCGAATTCGCCGGTGGGTTATCTGCTGGAAGCAGACGCGACTTGGTGGCAGATTTATTATTCCACGGCCAACCTGATTGATCCGGACGTCTTCGACGTGGTCTCTTCCGATACCACGCCTTATGACGCGCGGTTTCGGAAACTCATCAGGCGGGCGATCGCAAAATCTGAAGTCCGCATCCGCAGGCACCAGAATGTGGCGAGCAGCTATCTTTATGAAGGGATGGCTTACGCGCTCAAGGGGCGGCTGGCGGGTTTGCGCGCTGAGGACCTCGCAACCGCACGCGCAGGCAAGAAAATGATGTTTCTCTTGAACACCGCGCTCGCAGAGGATCCCAGCCTGACAGACGCCAAGACGGGCATCGGCCTCTATGATTATTTCGTCGCCACGCTTCCCACGATCGTCAAGATGCTGCGCTGGCTGATCGGACTGCCCGGCGGAAGCCGTTCCGAAGGGCTGCGTCTACTTTACGAAGCCGCCGACCACGGGAATTTCACACGGAGTGAGGCTCAATTCTATCTCGCTAAAGATTTCACACGGCGGAATGAGCTTCAGTTCGGCAAATCCCTCGATCTTTTCCAACAGCTCGCCCGCGAGTATCCGGACAATCCGTTCTGGAAGCTCACGGTAGCCAGCGTCGAGATCCGCCTGGGGCGGCGCGACGCGGGGAAGGCGATGTACCAGCAAATCCTGGCGCAAACGGCCACTCGAGACGATCTGGTCGCGCAATTCGTACATCGCCAGGTTGCCGCAGCTCTTCAGCGAATGTAGCTGGTGCTTATTCAGCGAAAATTCGTACCCTCGCGTGATCGTCATCAACGTCAATCGTCAAATCTTGAAGCTGGTCCACGATTTCTTCGAGGTTTTCCGGCTTGATTTCGGAAAGATTCGTTGCCAGCCCGTAATCCCGCATCGCTTCTTCAACGTGCGTGCGCGCCGGTCCTGGAATCAAGCCGGCCAGCCTCACACCCGCCCGTAATAGCTTCATCGGCACACGAATATTCACTTTCGTCGGCGTTCTGCCTGAATGGCTTTCCCCATCCACGGTTATGCGTATGTACTTGGCCTTTGCTTTCGGAGAGCCCTCCGTGGACCCCGGAACGGGCGGCTCATCTGCCAACGCCGCCATCAGGCGTTCCGCTTCATCGATCGTGATCTTACCGGCAGCCAGCATTTCCAATATCTCGCGATGATTGGCGTTCATCAGCGTTCTCCTTTCAATTTCCTCGATTCAAGCTGTCCGATGGCCTCCTCGGCGCTGATTGCACCGTCTCTCAGCCTGTCGAGAATCTCCCGCTGGGGTGGTGCGGGATTCGTCTCCACAAATTCCAAACTCCCGGCAATGCGGTTCAGGCGAGTCTTGATGGTCGGATAGCTCACGCCGAAGATATGTTCCATTTCCTTGATTGAGCCATGCGAACGGACGAACGCCGTAACGAAGACCTGGTCTTCCGCGCTTAACCGAGCAAGCTGCGGCAACTCGAATGTGCCTTCGACCGTGATGTTTTTTTCAACAAGCCGCACTCGTTCTACGACGATGCGCTCCCCTTGTGTCAATCTAGTCAATTCCTGCCAGTCAGCAGCAGAGTTTAAAGCGTCAGCCATTTCGCCTTCATATTATTAATGTATTGTGGCATCAGAAGTAAATATTGTCAATCGTCAGATTGAATATATTTAGTTACTACCGATAGCGATTCCTCCGGCAACTGCTCTTCCGAAAAAACTGTCCTATTCGTCCCACACGTCCAGCCTGAGTCGCAAAAACTGTCCTATCTGTCCCCCTTGTCTCAAACGGGGCTGTTACTGTGCAGTTGTGAGCGAGGAAGACAGGCCGTTTTCAGGCCATTCCACTAATTGAGGGAAAGAAAGCATGACGACGAAGCTTCGACAGAAAGAAATCATCCGGGGAAAGATTCTCGACTACCTGGGACTGATCTATCCGCAGTCCGCGACCCTTCCCTTACTCCAAGGGGAGCTGGATTTGTTTGGTTATCCAGTGACTCTGGAAGAGTTGAACTTTCACGTTGCCTACCTGTCGGAAAAGGGCTTGGTCACGTCTGAGCGGGTTCGAGGATCAGCGTCCCTCAAGAACGTGATGCTGGTGAAAATCACGGCAAAGGGCATTGACTATCGCGATGGACGCCTTCCGGCCGAGGAGGGCATTTATCTGGAGCCGGAGCAGTAATGAACATCGAAGATCTTTCTTGCGAGCTTCGCCGAGATGCTGATCGCTTGTTACGCGAAGGGTTCAGCTTTGAAGCAACCGCCGAAGCGTTGACAGGATTGGGAGCCACCGTCAACGCGGACGCGGTGGCCAAGTACTACCGCTCGAGCCAACGGGTTCAAAGGGCGAGAATTCGACGGCAGCTCGAGACCGCGAAGGAGCTGAAGGACCGTCTCCGGGATCCTCGAGCCCGAGATTCCGCAGTAGGTGACGCCGTCATCATGGCCGGAGTTCAGCAGTTGTGCGCGCAGATGATTGCCGTAACCGAAGGGTCTGCTTCGCGTATGAGAAATCCTGGCGCCACGGCCTCGCTCAGAGGACAGGCGATGGTGCTCAGCCAGGAGGCTGACGAATTGAAGGTGAAGGTGCTGGAAGCCCGGCTCGTGGTGGAGGGCGAGCGGCGAAGAGTGGCCGCCGAACACGCGCTTCAACTTAAGGAAATGGCGGAGAGTCCGGGAAATGGGGCATCGCTAAGCCCCGCAATGATCCGAAAAATTCAGGAGGTCTACGGCATCGTGTCCCAAGACTTATCCGGAACCGCCGGAGACAACGAGGCGGGTGAATGGCTGGCGAGATGAGACCACACACGGAGACTGTGCCTGCAACCTCGTTGCGAGCGACCGCGGCGGGTGGCCTGCAACCCTTCGCAGGCGTCACCTCGCCCGTGCGCCTGCTTCCTTACCAGCGTGAGTGGGTAAACGATGACTCTCCGCTCAAGATCGTCGTCAAGGGCCGGCAGACAGGCTATTCCTTCGCTGCAACCTTGCGGGCGGCTTTGTGCTGCATCAGGCAGAGAACGATCTGGATTTTTCTTTCGAAGGGTGAACGGCAATCCCATTTGTTGATCGAAAGAGTGCGTGACCACGTCAGAGCGTTGGGGTTGCTGTCGCAATACAACGAAACCGAATTCTTCGAGGGAACACGGATGAAGCAATTGGAGGTGCGGTTTCCGAACGGGTCCGTCATTTACGGGCTGCCGGCCAACCCGGACACCGCGCGAGGCTACTCCGGCAACGTCACGCTCGACGAATTCGCATTTCATGCGGATGCCGACAAAATCTATTCAGCGCTTTATCCCGTCATTACGCGCGGGCATGGCTTGGAGGTCATCTCCACACCGAATGGCCGCCTGGGCAAATTTTACGAGCTCGCCAGGCAAGCTGGGCTCACGGAGCCGGCGATTGCGGCCGAGACGTGCGCGCATGCGGCCGAATCCGATGCTCCAAAGCAACAATGGTCCGGCCACTGGTGCGATATTTACCGCGCGGCTCGCGAAGGTTTGACGCTTGACCTGGAACGACTTCGCGCAGGGGTCGATGAAGAAACCTGGCGGCAGGAATACTGCTGCGAGTTCATCGCCGGCGGATCCCAATGGATTCCAGCAGAACTGTTCCGACAGTGTGTGAGCAGCGGAGCGAGCACCTCGATTGAGTCATTGAGTCATTTTTTCAATGGCTCAATGAGCAAATCCCGCAATGACTCAATGCTCTTTGCCGGCTGGGACATCGCGCGGAATCACGATCTCAGTGTGCTCTGGCTTTCGGAGCTCGTGGGAGATGTCACCTGGACCCGGGGAATCATCGAGATGCGGGACACGCCGACGCCAGAACAGGTGCAGCGCGTCCGTGGGCTTATGCCGATCATCCGGCGGCTCGAAATCGACCGGTCTGGCATGGGACTCGCCATCGCCGAAGAGTTGGCGCGCGAATTCCCGGGCAAGGTCGAGGGTGTGCAATTCACACAGAGCACGAAAGAGGTTTTGGCGGTCCATGCCAAGCGGCGGATGGAAGAGGTGAAGGCACGGATTCCAGAAGATGAAATGGTGCGCGCATCTTTCAGCGCGGTGAAGCGAACGCAAAATGCTGTTGGCCAGTCACGATTCGACACCGAGCACGATGCCAAATACGGCCACGCAGACCACTGGTGGGCGTTCTGCCTGGCCGAAATCGCGGCGCAACAGCCCGCTTATCACCTGGCAGATTGCTCCGACGTGCTCGGCAGGCCGGAGACGCACGGAATGCGCGAGGTGGCTTTCTAAATCTGTTCATTGGGGTCTTGGAATCCATGACCCAATCTCTCACTGGTTTAACAGTTCAACCCAAAGTGGAGGAGAACACAAATGGGAAACCGATTCAAAACAAAGTTTAGCAACGTTGTCAAAGACCTGCGCCGTGATGCCCGGAAGGCAGCAGGGAAATTGGGCGAAGGCGCCGAAGACGCCGGCAAGGTTGTCGAGGCCGGTGTGCGGGACGCCGCCCGCGGCGCCAAGGACGCGGCGACCGCAGTCGCCCGCGAGGTCAAGGAGGTAGCTGAAAAGTGAATGCATCCATTTGGCTCAAGGGTCTGGCCGCCGCCGTGATTTCCAGTGCGGCCAACTCGATCTGCGTGCTCATCGCTGATCCGCAGCATTTTAGCCCGCAGCAGGTCGACGGTATCAAGCATCTCGGCATGGTGGCGCTGGTCAGCGCGATCGTGGGAGCGGCCATGTACCTGAAGCAATCTCCCATGCCAAAAAGCGGGAGTTAGTGGCGCCCGCAAGTTTTTGTCACGGGCTCGTCATGGAGTGCCGCCGTCCCGGCGGCATTCGTTGCGGCCTGGAACCTGCCGGCGCCCGAAGACGCCGCCCTGTTTGCACCGTATTCAGCAATGTTGCGTAACGAAAAAGGAGATAACAAAGATGACCAAACTCAATCGCAAGTCTCGGATATCCATGATGGTCGCCGTTCCCGTGCTGGCCGCTGCGCTCGTCACAGCGGGTTGCGGTGTGGCGCAGTGGATTCAGACAGTAGAACAGATCGTTCCAGTCGTACTTCCGATGGTATCCAATCTGATCGCCGCGGTGGCCCTGCTCGAAGGAAAGACCGTCACGGCCCAGGACTTGACCACCATTACCAATGCAGCCACGCAGATATCCAGCGACCTGTCACTGGTTGGCCAGTTGATCCAGCAGTATCAGGCACAGCCGGCTACCGGCACGCTGAACCAAATATCCAGCGCGGTAAGCGATGCACAGAGTCACCTCAGCCAGATTCTGCCTGCGCTTCACATCACGGACGCTTCAACCGTTCAGAAAATCACTGCCATCGTCAACTTGATCTCGGGCGAGCTGACCGCCATTGCGAACGTCATTCCCCTGGTCCAGTCAGGCAACACAGCTCAAGCAAAGAGGCAGGCGGCCAAACTTCTCAGTGCGCGGCAGCTCAAGGCGCGGTTCGACGCAATCGTGACGGCTCCCACGAGCAATGCAATCGTGAATGCGGCGTTTGCGCGCGCCGTGCTGAAGTAGCTTGAGACATTGAGTCAGTGAATGAATTGATTCGAGGACTTATCGATGACCGTGACACCAACAGCCGTTCGACAACTTGGCCGGCGGCCGGACGCTCCGGACAAGCGTGACTTGCAACTTCCTCGGTTTGCGCACCTCGGCGTCGGCGCTCCGCTGCCGGGTTCAGCGGACGTATTCGCGGGGCTTGTTCTCCCGGTTTACGACCAGGGACCGCTTGGCTCCTGCACGGCAAACGCGGGCGTGCTTTACAGAAGGTTTCTGGCCCAGCGGTTCCCGCGATACTCAGCGCCTGATCAGGATCTTTCACGCCTGTTCCTTTACTACGCCGAGCGCGCGCTGCCTTGGAATAACGACGTCAACGTGGATGGAGGGGCGTCCGTTCGTGACACGTTCTACTCTCTCGCGCATGTCGGTGTGTGCACGGAACACGACGATCCATACGTGCCCGCGCTTTTTGCGTCTCCATCCGTGAATGACAGCGCGCAAGATCTAACCGACGCGCAGAAATATAGGATCGGCGCGTATCACCGGATTCCTGACCCTGACACGGCCAGATCGGCGCTCGCATCGGGCTACGCCGTTTTGCTGGGTGTGACGGTGTATCCGTCGTTCGAGCAAGCGGGCAAAACAGGGCTCGTCCCCATGCCATCCGCGGACGAACCCGTCTGGGGAGGCCACGCGATCGTGATCCGAGGGTATGACAACATGCGCAGCGCGTTCTTTTGTCAGAACTCGTGGGGCAAGGCGTGGGGCCTCGACGGCTGCTTTTGGATGCCTTATGCGTATATCGAAGACACACAGCGCTCCCAGCCAGACATGTGGATGGGCCATCTCGGGCGGCCCTGGCGGGACTAGGGACAATTGATTCAATGAATCAACGTCTCAATGAACCAATGACGAAATCCTCTAATTCCGACGTGCTGCGCGAGCTGCGTAGCATCAACGAGCGGATCGACCAGGCGGTTGCGCTGCGCGATACGTCGCTTGGTCTCGGCATCGTGCCGGGCGGTGCGGTGATTAGCCCGGGGGCGGTGGGCATTCCGTCTCGGCCGGCAAGTGAAGGCGCGCGTGGTGTGCCTTCCGGAACATCATCGCCGGGGGTTTGGGCTCCGGAACAGCCTACTCCGCAGCCAGTGCCTGGATCATTGCCGATTGATGCCACGCGCGGTGATTTTGCCGCTACGTTTGGCGTTTCCGGGACGCCAATTACTTCGGGATTTCTGCTCGATCTCGGCGAATATAACCCGGAGCTGATGGGCCGCAACGCGATTCCTACCTACGAGAAAATGCGGCGCTCAGACGGCCAGGTGCGCGCGGCGCTGATGGCCTGCAAACTGCCGATTTTGGCGGCGAAGTGGGAAGTGCTACCTGCAGAGACAAGAGACGAGAGGCAAGAGACAAGTGGACGAACCAAACCGGTCTCGTCTCTCGCCTCTCGTCACTCGTCTCTAGCCAAGGAGATTGCTGAGTTTGTGAAGGAAAACTTCTTTGGCGGCTTGGAATTTCAAAGCTCGACGGGCGGTTGGGTTTCGCAGACTTGGCAAAGCGTGATTCGGAACGCGCTGTTGATGCTCGATTTTGGCTGCGCCGTGCACGAGGATGTCTGGACGGTAGATGGCAATTGGCTGCGGCTGCGCGCGCTTCCGGCGCGGCTGCCACTCACGTTTTATCGCTGGCATACGGAAGCGGACGGGGAAACGCTGCTGGCGCTCGAGCAATACGGCTACCGGCGCGACCGGTTTCTGAACGCGCTGCTTCCTGCGGACAAGATGTGCCGGTTCACTTACCAGCAGGAAGGCGCGAATTTCTGGGGCATTGCGCTGCAGCGTGCGATGTATCCGCACTGGTACATCAAGAGTAAGTTGTATCGCCTGGACGCCATTGCCAACGAGCGCAACTCGCTGGGCGTTCCGGTATTCCGCCTCGCGCCTGGCTTCTCGCTGCAGGACAAAGAAGCGGCGTATTCTTACGTCACGCAGCTTGCCTCGCACGAGGCGACGGGCCTGGTTGAGCCGCCGGGCGACGCAACGACCGGCTTCCGGATTGTTGGCTATGAAGGCCGCATCCGCGACGTGATGCCGTCGATTCAGCACCACAACGAAATGATTTCACGCGCGGCGCTGAACACGTTTATGGACCTTGGCAGCACGCAGCACGGCTCGCGGGCGCTGGGCGCGAGCGCGACGGAATTCTTCATGCTCGGCTTGCAAAGCGTTGCCGACCAGATTGCGCAGGACATCACCTCAACCACCATCCGGCGGCTTGTGGCGATGAATTTCGGTCCGGAGGCGCCATGCCCGCGGCTTGTGGCAGGAAACGTTCAGGCGCGCAGCGTCGCAGAGCTGACGGCGGACTTGGCCGCGCTCGCGCAGAACGGCCTAGTGGTGAGCGAGCGCAAAGTGCGCGAATACATCCGGCAGAAGTACGCGCTGCCGGAAGAGAGCGCGGAAGGCATTGTGGCGATCCGCGGCGAAACGATTGCGGAGAATCAGAGCGAACTAATCAGTGGGCGTGCAGCAGGCACAGTCGAAGCAGCCCCTCAGGTGCATTAGTGTGCCGATTGACCGGAATGTGAAGTCGAGGATCGAGATGAGATACGGGATCAAAAAGCCGAATCTGGCTCTTGGCGCGCTGATGGTTGCGGCTTGCGTGGTGGGCTTGTTGCCGGCGCGATGCCAAAGTCAGGACCGCGCCGCGGCGCAGATATTTAACCTGGTGCTCGACCCAGCAAACCTGGCGTTGCGCGTGGAGGCATCCAGCGGGGGAGCGGCTCCTACAAGCATATTGTATACGACGGATCAGCTCCTCAACCTTGTGCTCGATCCCACCGAGTCGGCGCTGCGGATAGAGTGTGTGACGGGTTGTAGCTCGACCTCAGGAGCGTTTACCGCCGGTGGAGATTTGCAGGGCACCTCAGTGAGCCAGACTGTGGTGGGCTTACAAGGCCGCCCGCTCTCAGGCGTGGTGCCGGCCACCGGCCAAGCTTTGGAATGGAATGGTTCGGCGTGGATACCCACAACTCTGTCTGTGGAAAGCCTTCCGGCAAGCTGGACGATTAACGCGACCACAGACGCCGTGACGGCGGAGCCGGTGAGCGGGCAGGATGCGGTGGCGTTGACGCTGGCTCCGAACACTTCGAGCCCGACGCAGGATATTTTCGATGTTTGCTCGGCGATTGCCTCGAATGTTTGCAGCGGGACGAAATACTTCTGGGTTGCGGCGAATGGCAACATCGGGTTCAGTGGCTCGACGGCAACCTACGGCTCCCAGTTTGGCACGACGGCTGGTGAGGTGTTTCTTTACGGCGGCTTACCGGGCGCGCCGACGTTGACGCTTTATTCGCCGCAACTGAGCGCGCCCAGCGGGTGGTCTGTCGCGGCGGTAAGCTGCTCGACAGGATGCCCTGCGGCGGACACGTACTCGGTTGAAGTCAGCTACGTGAACTCTGCCGGGCAATCATTGGTCTCGACAGCACAAGGCGTCACACTTACATCGGACGAAACCTATCAGGTTTCCAGCGTCCCCGCTTTCGAGAATGCCACTTCTTACAACATCTATGTCCAGCAAACGAGCGGCAACTACTACCAGCAGAATCAATCAAGCGGCACGTCGCAGCCGGTAGCGATTGGGACGTCCTACAGCGGTCCCGCATTTGCTACGAACGGCTCCGAGCCGCCCACCAGCAATACCACTGGCGCGGAATTCTCTGACGTGCTCGGTCCATCAGCTACCGTTGACGGCCAGCTTTGCGTGGCCACCAGCACGGTAAGCACGGGCGAAATCTGCATCAGCGGAAACAGCGGGAACGCGCTGGCCGTCAATCCCATGACGACGGTCGGAGACCTCGTGATCGGCGGCACAGTGAACGCGCTCGGCATTGCAGCGCCAACGCGACTGGCAGCGGGAGCGTCTGGAGATGTGCTCACCAGCAATGGAGCAGGAGCAGCGCCGAGCTGGCAAGCAGCGTCGGGTAGTGGCAACCCGCAAATCGGCATCTTTACTCTGACGGCTGTTGGCACACTGAGCAGTACCGATTATTGGTGGTTTGAAGGTTCGCAATCGCCAACCGGCTCATGTTCCATCGACACATCATGTGAGTTGGTGATGCCCCGCGCCGGAGAAGTCTCCAACCTGACGGTTTCGTCGTCAGTTAATCAGGGAAGCAGCGCGACGCTTGAAATCCAGTTATTCGATAACGGCTCTGCAACGAGCTACGACTGCACGATCGCGTCGAGTACCAGTTCATGTTCGAACACAGGCAGTTACAGTTTCAACTCAGGTGACAAGCTGGAATGGCAAACCATCCAGACAGGAACTGGCCAAAGCATGATGCTGGGGTGGACGTTTGAGGTTCATTGATCAGGTGAGAGACGAGAGACAAGTGACGAGAGGCGAAAGGAAGAGACAAGAGACGAGAGACAAGAGGCGAGGCCGCACAGCCCTGCTTGTCTCTCGTCTCTCGACTCTTGTCTCTTGTCTCTTGCTTCTTGCCTCTTGTCTCTCGGCTCATGCCCAGACCACATTCTCTGGTTCTTCGGCGCAGTCGGGATCCGTTGCGGTTGCCGTGGGCGCTTCGATGATGGGCTGTCGTGGCGTCGAGCCTTCGCTTTGCGCGCCTTCGGATCGTGGGAATCGCTCGCTCGTGGCGTTGCCGTGCTGCAATACGGATTCGTTCTGGTTTAATGGCGCAGTGAATACCTGGCGCGATAACGGCCCAGAGGTGAACGAGCCGTTCATCAACCAGTTTGGCGAGCGAGAAGTGAGAATCACCGATGGCGTTACGTCAAAAGCTTACGGCTGGACGGGATTGAGCCAGCCCGGCTTCGGCAACTGGTGGAACGTGATGTGGAGCGGGCCGGACGCGAACATGCCGGGACTCGCCGGCGGCTACTGGCTGCTGGAGAATTCCTCGCAGTACAAGGAGCTGTTCGAATTCAATCCAGTAACCATGCAGGCGCAGCTTTATTGCGGGCCAAGCAGCTCGCCTTGGACCAACTGCGTTGCGCCGCCGTTCACCAGCCAAGCCGCGCCGGTGGGTGGCACATTCTCAAGGATTACGCCGGGTCTGTTCTATTACCTGAATCCTTCAAACGAGCTTCAGGTCTATACCTACAATTTCGACACCAACACGGCATCTTCAACTCCTGTAGTGGATTTCAGCAATTCCACTACATGCCCCGGGCTTGCCGCTGCCATCACGCCGACCAGCGGATACAAAGTGAATGGACCGTATCTGAATGGCGACGAGACGACCATCCTGGCCGTCTTTGGCGGGAATTCCAGCGGCGCCGGCGACTTCACGCTGATGGCGGATTACGATGTCTCGACCGGAGCGTGCAACTGGCTGGATGACGTCCACCAGGAAGTCGGAGGCACTGGCTTTGGAACGCCTGAGAGCACCACGCTGGGGCTTGCGCCCAATCCCACAAGCGCCCCGTCCGTCACTGCTACGACAGGAACGGGCTCCGTTCCGAGCGGCAGCTATTACGTCGAATACGCATGGATCAGCGATTCAGTTGATCGCGTAGGCTCGCCCTTTGTGGTGCCTAGCGAAACGCTGCCATCGCCAGACGCCGGGCCGGTTTCGCTCTCAGCCACGGGTGAACTGAACGTCTCCCTGACGCTGCCCAACACCTATGGCAACTGGATTGGCTACTGCAATGGTGGCTACAACTTCAACAGCGGCAGCGGGCCGAAATATTGCCCACCGGTTGAAGTGGCGCTCTATGTGGGAACGTCGTCTTCGACGCTCTATTATCAGGGCACGTTTTGCGCGGCGTCGGCGTGGTCTGCGGGCTCGTGCTCCTATTCGCTTACTTCTTACAGCACTTCCGGCGCAACGCCGCAGACCACAAGCAGCGCAGGCTTGACGCTGCACGATCCCACCAACACGCTAGGCGATCCGCCGTGGGTTGCGGTGACGTACTCGAACCAAGACACGCTGGTGGATTGGGAAGCAGGAACCACCACTACATCGGTGTGCATCGTTTCAGGCTCCTGCCAGGCGCACAACGCGCACGGAACCAACGAGTTGATTACCGCCAGCCAGGAAAACGGGCGCAGTGGACTTCTTCAGTACGTTGGCCCGGGGGATAACAAAGGCTTCATGAGCGTGGCGCTGCCGTTTGCGTCTTCTTACAAAGCCGTGTGGAACGATGCGCCGCCAACCGGCGCTTCCGAAGCCATGACGGATGACACGCATCCGAGCTGGATTAACGACAATGCCAGCGATACCGAGCCGGTTGTCGAAAGCTTCATGCAAGACGAGACGATGCCGAGCGGCCAATCGAATATCACGGCGCTGCTGAGCCCGTACGATCATGAGATCACGATGATGGGCGCGCCGGGCGCGAATGGCAGCATTGTGTGGCGCGTGGCGGAGAATCGCGGCACCGCCAGCTTGAATGAATATGCCGCGCCTGCTGGCGAGGCTGGCGGCGACACGCAGTATCAAGACACGATTCTTCCTTCCATCTCGCCGGATGGGAAGTTTGTGGCATTTGCGTCAAGCGATAACTGGAGCCTCGGAACCGATCCGGGGCAGTTGAATCAGGGTGGCGCGCCGTTTGGCTGGTGCTACGGAAGCTGCTCCTGGCAGGCGAGCTACGATTACAGCTCGACGTCTTACAAGATCATCGACTCGAATGGCAACGTCGAGGTGGCGACGACAGCAGGCACCAGCGGCGCGAGCGAGCCTACTTGGCCCACGACTGCTGGCGGGACGGTGGCCGACGGCACCGTGACGTGGACGATGTATCCCGGCTGCAATACGGCAGCAACGACAGCCGCCGAAGGCGTCTGCCGGCTGGATGTGTTTGTGGTGGAAACAAGATGAAGAGACGAGAGACGAGTGACAAGAGACAAGAGGCAAGTCCGCGTTCGTTTGCTCGTCTCTCGACTCTTGTCTCTTGTCTCTTGGTTCTTGTCTCTTGCCTCTCCCTCCCGGCCTTCGGGCAGTATCCGTGGTCGGGGATTCTCACTTCATCGCGGGCGGCAAACTGGTCGATTGCTGGCGTCTGGGGCGGCGTGCCGTATGTGACGACGGTTTGCGCAACGGTGGCTGCGCCTACGGGCGTCGAGGCTACCGACACGGCCAACATCAATTCTGCTGTCTCTTCCTGCACTGGCGGCGTGGTGATGCTGCAGGCAGGAACGTATCAGGTGGGCGATTTGCAAGTCTCGAAGTCCAACGTGGTATTGCGCGGTAACGGGCCGCTCTCGACGTTCATTGATTTTAATTCGAGTTCGCCGGATTGCGCGACTTCGGCGTTTTGCTTTATGGGCTCCGGCAACTCGGAGACTTATGCTGGCTCAACTTCCTGGACAGCAGGCTTTGCGCCAGGCTCGACGCTGCTGACGCTGGGCTCAACGTCAGGGCTCAGCTCGACGCTGGGCAATTCCGGCAGCGTGGTGACACTCGATCAGCGTGATGATGATGCGCCCGTCGTTCCTGCGCCAGCGTCGATTTCGAGCGTGACGGTGAATACCACAGGCTCGAGTACTTGCACTTACGAGATTCAGGCCGTAAGCCCGTGGGGCACGCTCGAAGTTGGCCCAAGCGATACGGTCACCAACTGCGCCGTGACGCCCAACAATACCATCGCGTGGAACCGGTTTGCCGCATCGTCGATGACTTGCAATTTGTACGAAACCGTCTCCGGGCGCGAAGTGGCGTCAGGCGTGGCGTGCGGCGGCAGCGGCACAGCATCCGTCACCGATACGGGCCAAGGCAGCGCCGGCTCGCCAGTAGCGGCTACTGTTGTGGGCTTGACGGAAAGCGTGGCAAGCGCAACGGGCAGCGGCACGGCGGCAACCGTCACCACGGAAGTTCCAGACGGGCTTGCTGTGGGACAAGGCGTTGCGGTAGTGACGGGCACGGTCGCGGGCTACGAATCTGCCGATGATACCAGCCGCGCTCTTTGGACGGTATCGGCGGTGTGGAATCCCAACAACTCGACTTGGGACACCACCTCCGGAGACAGCTATTCCGCGAGCACGGAATTCCAGTATCTGGAGATCAACACGGGCCTGGCGGATTCCGGTGGGGGCGAGATTGTTGGAGATAACGGCAGCCTGCTGGTTTCTTACGGCTCAACCGGAACCACGAGTGAAGGCGATTCCGGCGTAGGGCGCGTCTGCCCGGACAGCGCAGACGCTCAGTGCACCACGGGCGAAGTTTCCTATCGAGATGCGCAGGAAGTGCATAAAGTCGTGGCTGTGTGCACGGGCGCAGGAACGCCAGCGAGCGAATGCCAATCCACGAATCAGATTGTCATCGGCAGTCCTGTGGTGCTGCCCAACTGGCGCGCTTCGCAGAATCCTGGAGTGTGGTGGGGTGGCGCCTACGTCATCAACGACGGAATCGAAGACATGACGCTCGACTTCAAGAATCAGGGCGGCGATGGCAACGGCGGCCTGGTCTTTGCTGGCTGCTACGATTGCTGGGCAAAAAACATTCGCGGACTTTATGCCGAGCGAAACAACGTGTGGGTGCAGCGCTCCGCGCATGTGACGATTGAAGACAGCTACTTCTTTGGCGATCAGTCTTACGCCTCAGAAGCTTATGGCATAGAGCTTTACAACGGCAACTCCACCATCCTGGTTCAGAACGATATTTGCCAGCACATTCCAAACTGCATCATGAACGGAACTTCCGTTGATTCCGTGGTGGCGTACAACTACGCCGCCGATCCCGGGTACGACACGCCCGACTGGCTGATGCCGCTGATCAATGCGAATCATGATTTCGCCTTCTACGATCTCTTTGAAGGAAACGACAGCGCGGGAATCAACATTGATAATGTGCACGGAACGGCTGGCGTGAGCACCCTGTTTCGCAACCGCATGCGCGGCCAGGATTGGGTGAGCAAGACCAACAGCCTAGTTGCGTTGAGCATTGGCGCCTTCAATCGCGGAATCAACGTGGTGGGCAATGTGCTTGGCACGCCGGGCGCGGAAACTTCAGACATTGCGGACAGCATCGAGCCCAGCGGCTATGTTTACAGCCTGAACGCTTCAACCGAAGGCGGCGAGTATGCGGGAACCACCGATCCGGACGTGACCTCTTCGCTCTTGCGATGGGGAAACTGGGACGCTTCAGTGGGAGCCGTGCAGTTCAGTTCGTCGATGATTCCAACGACGGGCAGCGCATATATTGGCGCAAATGCCGTTCCGGCAAACGAGATTCTGCCCGCATCGTTCTTTCTGGCTGCGCCGCCAGCGTGGTGGGAAACGCCGTGGGGCTTTCCGGCATGGCCTCCGATTGGTCCCGATCCTGGCGTGGTCTCGTCTTGGGATGCGCCAGCATCAGGCATTCGTGACGATGCCATTCCCGCACAATTGTGCTGGAGATATACGCCGTTAGATACGAGCTTTGACACGGCGTACGCGGTTGCGGCATCCGGCTCAGCATGGTCGAGTGGAACGGCGACCGTCGAGTTGAGCAGCAGCGCGGGAAGCAATCCGATTGCGACGTACGATACGGTCTCCGTGCAAGGCTTTGGCGGCTACGACGGCGTTTACGAAGTGACGGCAGTGGGTGGCGCGTCGGGCGCATGGACGTTCAGCTATGCGCTGGCGTCGAATCCGGGCTCGCCATCAGCTTCGGGCGCGACGGTGACGGACCCGCTGATTCGCGCATTTAATGCGGAGACATGCTATCCAGGAGATTTTAGCGGCGCGGCAAGCTCGTTCATCGAGGGAAACGAAGACGAAGCGCCAATTGATTGAATCAATGACGCAGAGACAAGTGACAAGAGACAAGAGGCGGGTCCGGGCCCCTTGCTTGCCTCTCGACTCTTGTCTCTTGCCTCTTCGAAAGGAGTAATTCATGGCTGACCAGGATTATGGGACGGTGAAGGGCGAGAAAGTTCGTAAGAGCGATTTTGGCTACGCGCCAGGCGATGAGCCAAGCGAATGGAAGTTTCCGCTGCAGGATGCCGGGCATGTGCGGGACGCGATGGCGCGGTTCAATCAGTCGAAAGGCATTCCTGCGGCTGCCAAGGCTGAGCTGAAGCGGAAGATCATTGCGCGCGCGCATAAGTTTGGAATCGATACCAGCAACTTCGAGAAAGAGTACGCGAGCGAGCGCGAATACAGCGTGGTGCTGCTCGATGCTGGCGCGGAAGCTGCAACGCCGGACGGACTCGAGCTGCACGCGCCTGGGACGCAGTTGCGCGAGATTGCTGTGGCCGTGCCGGGCACGTTTGTGAAGGCTGGGCGCGATTTCTCCATCACGCCGGAAATGATGCGCGACATGGCAGCAAACTTCGCTAAGCGCAAGAACGGCCAAGTGGTGATTGATTACGAGCATGCCAGCGAGGATCCTGCCGTGGCCAAGGGAGGGCCAGTGCCAGCGGCTGGATGGATTCATCGGCTGAGCGCGAATGGCACACTGACTGCCCTGGTGGAATGGACGCCGCAGGCAGAAGAGATGCTGCGCACCGGCCAGTATCGGTTCTTTTCCCCAGCCATCGATTTTAACGGCGCCGACAAAGAAACCGGCGAGCCGCAGGGCGCTACTTTGACGAGTGGCGCATTGACCAACCATCCGTTTCTCGAAGAGCTGCCGCCCATCATGCTCTCTGACGGGACGGCGATCTGGCAAGAGGCGAGAGACGAGAGACGAGAGACAGGCGACGAGAGACGAGAGACAAGAGGAGGAAATATGGATAAAGAAACCGAGCGGCTCGCGGAACATAAGGACGACGACGGCAAGGACGGCCACGAGCTGCCAATGCTGAAGATTCGCAAAGGCCGCAAAGGAAGCAAGCACGAAGGGCATCACATCGTTTCGCTCGATGATGGCGATGTGGGCTGCATGGGTGACGAAGACTTGAAGCAATACGCTGCACAGCATCTGGGTGTGAATCCGGATGATGCCGCGACGGAAAAGCAAGGCGCCAAAGCGACTGACGCCGAGCGGCGCGCGCTGATTCTGACAGAAGTGGCCAAGGGCGGAAAGATCGATGCCAAGAAAGCCATTGAGCTTTCCGAGCGTGGCGCCATCACTTTTGCGGATTACATTCGCGCGCAGGAGGCGGAGAAGATGATTGACGCGGCCATCCGCGAAGGCAGGATTCTGCCACGCGATCGCGCGTTCTTCTTCCGTGACGCGCTGGAGCGGCCGGAAGAGTTTGCCGAATACGCGAAGTCCGCGCAAGCGGTGAACCTGACAGTGACGGGCTTTGGCTCAGGCGAGCGTCCGGGCGTGGATGAGGAAATCGATCTCGGCGTGAAGAAGCTGATGGCGGACAAGAACCTGAACTACGCTTCCGCCTACAAGCAGTTTCTTTCGGAGAATCCGGTGCTGGCCGGCCAGTATCGAGCGAAGCATTCGAGCCGCGTGAACGCGGACGGAACGGCGAACTAACGCAGAGACAAGAGACGAGTGACAAGAGACAAGAGACGAAGAGCAGGGGCCAGAGACGGGCGACGAGAACGAGCGCGTTTGCTTTTCTCTTGTCTCTTGACTCTCGTCTCTCATCACTGGAGGTTTTATGGCAGGAATTAACGGATTAACGGTTGCGTTTCGCAGTGGCCAGAACATGCGCATTTCGAAGTTTCTGGTGCTGGTGAAAGACGTGGCCGACACCACGCAGAATCAGCAGTACGCAAAGCTGCCGGGCGTCGTAGCCGCGAGCAGCTTCGCGTCGCCTGACAACACGGAGCCTGGCACCACGCCTAATGCGGCCGGCGTGCTGGGCGTGACGATTGAGCATTTCGTCGAGCCCAACTATTTTGTGCCGCAATCGACCCCGCCGGAAAGCTTTACCGGCACCACGCCCACGCTCTACAACGTGCTGGGGCGCGGCCTGACACTGCAGGTAAACGGCATTGCCAGAGTCTATGCCGCTGGCGCGGTGAATCAGGGCGATTTGCTGGTGATTGCCGATCAGTACGGCAGGGTGAGCAATACCACCAACCTATCGATCAGCGCGGGCACGAAGATTTACCCGGTGGGCATCGCGCAAAACGCGACGGCTGCGCTTGACGACGTGGTTGAAGTGCTGCTGAACTTCGGGCAGATGGTTGCCTGATTTTGTCATTGGTTCAATGAGTCAATGGGTCATTGAATCAATTTCTCAACGCGGCCGGGTGATCCTTTTGGATCCGGCGTAGCGCGGGCGGCTCGAGACGGCGAGCTTCCGCGCGAGGGCTTCAATCTCCGTGCGCGCCATGGAGACCGTCGGGAAAGAAGCTGTCAGCCTTCAGCGCTCAGCTTTCAGCAAACGCAGTCGTGGCTTGCTGATTCCTGACACCTGATTTCTGATAGCTTCCTGGAGGATCAATGGCCGATATTTCGCTTCAGTACCTCGACCAGCCGCTCAACAACATCTCGGTTGGTTACACCAATGACGACTATTTTGCGGAGAAGCTTTTGCCGCCTGTGCCTGTGAAGCAGCGCTCCGGGCGCTACTGGGTGTTTGGCAAAGAGAAGTTTCACCGTTACGAAACCATTCGCGAGCCGAAAGCGGAAGCGCGGGAAATCGCTCCCTGGGCGCTCTCGAACAACCCGTATTTCTGCAACGACCATTCGCTGAAAGATTCCATCTCGGACGAAGAGCGCGCCAGCTCCGATGGGACCGATCTCGAAATCAACACCGTGCAGAACTTGACGGACGCCATTCTGCTCGATCTTGAAATTCGCGTGATGAACCTGCTGATGGGCACTGGCAGCAGCGTGACCCCCGTCACGCTTACCGGAACGTCGCAGTGGTCGGACTTTGTCAATTCCGATCCCATCTCCGCCGTCGAAGCGCAGAAGATCACCATCAAGCAGGCAATTGCCAAGACGCCGAACACCTTGGCGGTCAGCTTTCCGGTGTATTCAGCGCTGCGACAGCATCCGAAGATCATCGATCGCTTTAAGTACACGCAGGTTGGCATCCTGCAAGCCGACCATCTGAAGAGCGCATTCGATATGGATAACTTCTGGGTGCTGGGTGCGGAATACGATACGGCGAATGAAGGTCAGACGCCGAACTTGCAGTTTATCTGGGGCAATAACGCGTTGCTGGCGTACATTCCGCCAACTCCGCAGCGATTGCAGCCGGCGCTGGGCTATACCTTCCGCTGGCTGTTTGGCGCGCCCGATCTCGGCGGCACGCTTACCAAGCGGTATCGCGTGGAAGCGAAGACGGCAGACGTGATTGAAGTGCATCGGTACGATGACATTGAAATCGTCGCGCCAGCGGCTGCGATTGCGTTCCTGAACGCAGTGGGAAGCCCGTTCTAACGGCAGAGGCGAGAGACGAAAAGAAGAGACGAGAGCCAAGAGACGAGAGACAAGTAAGGGCGCGCAGACTTGTCTCTTGTCGCTTGTCTCTTGGCTCTCGTCTCTCACGACTGGAGGAGACATGGCACAATACGAGGTTTTGCGTCCCATCGAGCTTGACCGCAAGCTCTACCTCCCCAAATCCGACGCTGACGCGCCTGCCAAGGCGCGCAGCGCCGGAGATGGCTCAATCATCGAGGTAGACGCCAGCGGCGTCATCGAGTTGACGCCGCAAGAAGCCAAGCAGATGACGGCAGGGCAAGTGAAGGAAATCAAGGCTCAGAAATCGGAAGGCAAGAAGAAAAAGGATTGAGACATTGAGTCACTGATTCAATGGACCGCGAGACGAGAGACGAGAGACAAGAGACGTGACCATACCACACAAAAAAAGAAGGCAGCGGGCTGCGCACGGAACGCGTCGCGTCGGTTTGCTTCCCGCCAGAGCAGAGAGAAAGCGGGACTGCGGTGCCACAATGGACCGCACCGGGGCGAGCTGGCACACGGCGACCAAGCACAAGCTCTGTAGGGACGCGCAATCCGGAGCGCACAGCGGAGTAGAGCTGCCACACCATGCACGCTCGGCAACCAGCAGCCGAGCGCAAAGAACGCAAGAGGCGAGCAGTTTGGCTCGTCTCTTGCCTCTCGTCTCTGATCACTGGAGGTCTTATGGCAATCACTGTAACACCCACGTACATGGATACGCGGCCTGTACTTACTGGCGCGCTGGTTGACACGGCGAAGCTTGTCGTTGCGGGCCTGGCGTCGGGCCAGAATTCCGTGCCGCATGGGCTCATTCGCGCGCCACGCAAGGTGCAGATTGAGCCAACGTCGAGTGCCGTGATTTACGAGTATCAGGCGGCAGACGGAACGAACCTCTATCTCGACGCCTCAGCCGCATCGAGTGGCTGCACCGTGTACGTCGAGTACTGAGGGATTGAGTCATTTTTTCATTGAATCAATGAATCAATGACTCAATGAAACAATCGGATGTCTTACACCACCGTCACCAACGTCGCTGGCATGTTTCCCACCTTCAAGACCGGTGGGACGAACCAGGCGCCGTCGAATACGCTGATCCAGCAATACATCGATGACGTGGCTGGCGATATTGACGCGGTCCTGCAGCGACGATTCGCGCAGGCAATTTCGCAGAGCTTTGGCGGAAGCTTTGCAGCCTTTCAGGCAGCGTTTTCGACGGACGCGCTGAACGTGCTTGAAAAGATCAATCGCTACGGCGCGTGCGCGCAGCTTGGCCTGACGCTGGCCACCATGGGCGTGGCGGCGGCAGAGCGACTGGGGAAAGAGTTTGAGGCGGAATTCGAGGAGCGCCTCGGCGATCTGGGCGCCTACGACGACAAAGGCGACGCAATGATGAGTGGCCTTTATGACTATCTCTTCGATCCGGAATCGGCCACTGAATCGCCACGCCCGGCATTTGAAGGCGTGGCAGGAGGCGATCAGCAGCGCGGCGAAACCGCGAGAGAAGAAGGCCTGGACGATTATTTCTGGAAATCAGAGAAATTTTAGGATTGATTCATTGCGTCATTGAATCAATGACTCAATGAGTCAATGAAACAATTTTCCAATGGGCTATTCGCCAGCATGGAACGCAACGTTTGCCAAGCCGCTGCTGAACCAGTGCATCGCCATTATTCAGCGCGATCAGCAGTCGGCCATCGACATTGTGAACTCGTCGCTTGCGCCGATTGCCGAGTTCCACAAAGGCCCGGGCGCGCACCTCGCGTTTCCGTGGCTGATGGTGGCGCTAGGCCAGACGCAGTTCAACGTGCAATCGCCATGGACACGCGACGAGCGCATTCGAATTGCGCTGGCGCTGGACGTGGGCCAGTTCGATCAGGAAATGGCACAGGACAATGCTGCGGACTACGCGCACGTTCTGGACATGGTGATCACCAGCGCGGACAGCGGAAACACCACAGGCGTGAGCTCGTGGGAAATGGCGCTGCCGATCGTTCACGAAACTGTGCCGAGCGGCACAACGACGCCGCCGGAAGCGGGCAGCGTGAAGACGGTATGGATTGACTCGCACGAGTTTGCACTCGTGCCACGGCCCGAGATCGAAGTTCCAATCTTAAGTGTGACGCTGCAGCTCATCTTCGAGCTGCAAGAAACCTGAAGGAGCGATCAGAAGTCAGCGATCAGAAATCAGCAAGAATGTAGTGGCGGTCGAGGCGTGCCCTGGCGCAGGAAAGGACCGCCGCTGCAGCTTGCTGATGACCGATAGCTGGCGGCTCATCGGATAACAGTATGGCAGGAGTTCCAGACAGAGCAAAAATCCATCAGGGACCGGGCAATATCTGGTTTGGCTGCCAAGTGCCAAGTCCCGGCTCACGCCTCGTTCTGGACGTGAACGGCAGTCCAACGGCCACTGGTGTGATCGCCGGGCCGGCTGCGCCCGCGCTTTCCAGCGTGACCGGCGGCACGCTCGCTGCTGAGACCTACTACGTCGAAGTCACGCTCGTATCTGGTACCGGAGAAACCACGCCGAGTGCTGAAGTTTCACTTGCCGTGATCGCGGACAATGAGCTTGTTGTACAGTCGCCTGCGCCGACGCCTGGCGCGCTCGGCTGGAATGTCTATGTTGCGACGACAGCCAGCGCTGAAAAGCTGCAGAATACAGGCCTGATTCCTATTGGCTCGAACTGGATGCAGACAGTTGCTCCGGTTTCAACAACCGCAGCGCCGCCTGCCACTAATTCGACAGCCGCGCTTTACGGCGGTGCGATTCTTGGCGCGACAACCGTTGGTTTCAAGCCAAAGATCGACGAGATATTCGCCGACCAAGTTACTGCACCCATCGACGCGCGATTCACCTCGGAAGAAGACTTCATCGAGATCACAATGCTGGAAACTGATCTCGCCAAGCTCGAAAATCTGCTCTCGAACGGCCTTTACTCGACGGGCACAGATACGAATCAGCCTGCGGGCTTCCAGAGTTACGAACAGATCACTTTTGGCGGCTTGTTTGTGGTGCCGCAGTTCTCCGTAGCCGTCATTTCTCCGCGCGTTGCCTGCCCGGGCAAATATGTCGTCTCGCAGCTTTATGAGGCTTATCCTGATGCCCAAGTGAGCTTGGCTTTCTCAAAGGAGAAGCCGACCGAGGCGAAGGTGACGTTTAAAGGCCTGGCGATTCCAAGCCGTCCGCTCGGTGACCAAGTGGGACAGATCTGGAGACAGCTTTAGGTAATTGATTCATTAAGTCAATGAATCATTGAATCAATGGGGAAATCACAGGCCAGCCATCAGCCCCGGCAAGCTTGCTGACGGCTTTTCGTTGAATCAATGACGCAATGAATCAATGATTCAATCTTAGTCGAGGAGCGAAGCGACGATGGCGGACAATCACTTTGCGCGCGCGAGCGAACTGCACGGCGCGCTCCACGAAGTCGTGCTGCCGGGCACAGAAAAGCCGGTCCTCCTGCGTGATCTGCCGGTCTTCGAATTCGCGGCTGCGGGCGCGCTGCCGATGTCGCTTGCGAGCAAGCTGAGCGCGGAGGGCGCGACGCGCGGTGAATTCACTGAGCAGGACCTGCGCGAATATGCCGAATGGGTGAAGCACGCGGTATCGCTCGTGTTTGTGCGGCCGCAGTGCGCAGCGCCGGCTCTGTGGGGCACGCCTGCCGCGCGCGAAGGCGAGCTGCTCGACCCGACGCTGCTGCCAGCCGACGCGCAGCGGTTCGTCATTGCGTTTGCGAAGGGAGAGATCGACGCGGACGGCCGTCCCGTCGCGCGATTTCGCGGCGCGTCCGGACCTGCTGCTGCTGATCGCGCAGATCGCGAAGACATTTCGAGTGAGGCCCAGCTCGATCATGCTGGGAAGCGCCGTCGAGTTTGAGATCGACGCCGCCTGCGCGCTGCTGCTTTGGAAGCAGGCCAAGGACCCCGAGGATGAGAACGCTGTGGAGTGGTGATCGCGTCATACGGTAGCGGCGCTCTGCGAGCGCCGGTCCTTACCTATAACGCCGGCGGCCCCTTCCTGCGTGAGGACAGGCCTCGACCGCCGCTACAAGCGGGAGATTTAGATGCCGGACGGAGACCTGAGTTTGCTGCTGAAGATCAGCGGAGACGCCGCGACCGCCAAAGCCGCTCTGGACGCGCTCCGCACGAAGATGTTGGAAGTGTCCGCGGTGATGGTTGCCAAGCAAAACGAACTGAACGCCGCTCAAAGGCCGATGAACCTCAGCGATCCTGTGCGCGCGCAACTCTTTCGGTGGCAGGCGAGTGGCAGAAGCGTCCGGCGGCTCATGGAGCGCATCCAGGAACGGAATCGGAGGGCTTTAGCGAGCTATCAGCAATTCGGCGATGGCGTGCGGCGCACGTTCGATTCGCTCGATTCATCGCTCGAGATGTTCGGGCGCAAGCACACCGAGGTCTACGGGCAGATCGGCGCGACGCTGCAGCGCGCAATTACCATGGAGCGCCGCGAAGCAGAACAGTCCGGCGCGGCGGCGCTGAGCAAAACTCGATTTGCCATTGGCGCGATCAAGCAGCTTGCCCCCGTCAAAGCAGCCGAAGACGTGGCCAAGGGACTTGAGGCTCTGGGCGATTTCAACTTCTGGAGCGCAGCTCAGTACTTTGCTGGTGCGGCAATGTGGGGCGTTGTGGGCGCATCGCAAATCATGAGCATGGTAGGCGCCGCCGGCGGGATGGGCGGCGGCGGACGCGGCTCGCGATCCGGATCCGGGCGTTATGGAAGCGGGGGCGGCTCAGGACGCGGGTCCGACGAGCAGTGGACCTACGGTGCGGAATCGACGATGGGGCAGACACTCGCTCCGGGCGCGCAGCCAAGCTCGCAATCCGGAGGCCTGACCGTTTCGATTATGGGAGATGCGCAAGCCGGCCAGTGGCTAGCCACCACCCTCAACCAAGCCGTAACGCAGCAAGGCGTGAGCCTCGTGTCGACCAGCTCGCAGCGAGGCGCGCCCGTCGGCCGTTGATTCAATGAATCATTGAATCAATGAATCAATTTCTTCCATGGCAAACCCACAGATCACCTATTACGTTGGCTCGACGCTGGTCACGCTGCCGTTCAGCTATCCGCCGCGCAACGTGGCAGCTTGCAACTCCGTCGCCACGCGGCATGACAACATCGCCTCCAGCGGCGTGCGCGAGTCGATCCTGGAGCGCATCGATAACTTCCTGGAGCTGGCCATGCAGACGGTGCTTTCCGGCACGGACGTGGCCGGCTGGAACGAATTCATGCAGTACGCGCTGGCTGGGGGCCAGTTCAACTACTATCCCGACAGCTCGCAGGG
>JASHON010000096.1 GCA_030041095.1 Terriglobia bacterium | reverse complement strand
AGGCTGCCACCAAATGATTGGCCGCTAAAGCACCGGAACCAGGCTCAGGAACGGGCACGAAGGCGCCAACGAAGCATCGGTCATAGCTTGCCGAGGCGCGTCCTCACCAGCATCGCACGGCCCAACCACGACAGCCAAGATCGAGGGGAGTTTATGCTCAAGATTGGCAGCCCAAGCTGTGGGCGCTCAGGATGACAGCGCCGCCCGTGTTCAACAAGCGCCAGGCATGCTTTTGGCAACTTGGAGCTCAGAACAAAATTACCCTGCTGCAAGCCGTGTCTCTTTTGACGAAGGAGCTGCCAAAACTACTGTGATTCCCCCTCTTCGGCAACATCATTCGAGAGTCGAACTCGATTTTGCGGCGAAGTAAGGGTTTATCGGAAGCAGTGTATACTGGGGCCTCTAAGAGAGAGCTGGCTAAAGAAGAGCTGGACAAAAGGGGCCCGCGTGAGCGAAGGACTATGAGAACTCTCGCCATTGTTATTGCGGCATTCACGCCGCTTATGCTGCTGATTCACATCTCGACGACAAGAATCCTCAGAGCGTGGACAGATAAGGCCAACTCATGGATCAAACGATCATTCTCTCCCCGGCGCGCGCTGCGCGTGGAGGCGGCGTATTGGACGCTGGCCCTGGCTGCTTGGTCCCTTTGGCGAGCATCAGGCTGGAAAATAGCGGTCGGGTTGTTCGCAGGAATTCACCTTGCTCTCTGGGTCGCCGGCGAATTGCACCCCGTCCACGTGACGAGCGGTGTCGAGCCGGCGCCTCGGCTTGAGGGCCGGATGCAACGGATCATCGTTGCTTTTGATCTTGTTGAAGCCGTCATTCTTTGCGCCGTCGGTTCGATGGCTCTCCTTTATGCGCTGGGAGGGGCACAAGCCTTTCGAATGCAGTAAGCCGGCGCGCACGCTTCCCGCGATGGACTCCGCAGTCAATCTCACGCGCCATTCCGTAAAGATCGAAAACGAAAGTACGTCGGGATGGCCCGCTGCTTCGCCAGGAGACAAACCAGCGCGAAACGTTGAGAATGTCGCGCCCGAAGCCGTTAAAGAGGTTCGTAGTACGTTTTACCTGCGCAGGCGGCGCAGAGCACGCGGTCTCCGATGCGAACTTCCCGACGGAACGCCACGCCTTCGCCGCATCGGTCGCAAAATATTCGGGGAGCCCGATAGCCAGGCAGATCTTCCGGCCTGAGTTGCACCTTTACGAATGCGACGTCAAACAGTTCTTCCTCGCTGAGCTTGCGATAGGCCAGCGACAAAGCTTCTTCTCTCTCAACCGTCGGATAGAGTTCCAAGGCTTTTCTATTTGCTGACTCCCGCGCTGCCACGCGGACTGCCCGGTTCGTCACGAGATCGACGAAAGTGGCGGCCATTTTGCCCATATCTCTTAGTTTCAACGTGCGATTCCCCAGGCGGCAACCGGTGGCGAGCTCAATCGCATCCGGCAGGCAGCGTTCGGTTTCTACAACAACGACCAAAGATCGTGTGTGATGAGCCAGCCCAGCGATTTTGAGCCGGCCGAGAGCGGCAAGAGCCATTCGAATGCCGAGAATAATTCCGGGCCGGGGAGGCCGTCCGTTTCTGGACGCGGCGCGAATGTAATGCTCCAGCTCCTTCATTGGGCGCGAGCACTGAGAAGGCCGAGGATTCTTTCCAAGTCCCCGGGGGAATTCAGATTTTCGAAGATGCTTTCGCGCAGGCCCGCTTCCGCCAGGTGTTTGGTTTCGATTGCATCAACCTGCAGACGCTCGAGAACTTTGAAAACGGCAGACTCGCCTTCCTCCAAAGCATTACGAATCTGCCGGATGCTTGTCTTGCGATAGGCGGCGCAGAGCGGATGCCAACCTGCGGCGGTACGGGGAACCACGGCGTCAGACTCGCTCGACGAGAAGAAAGGAAGCAGCAATTCGATGAACCGGCCATCCATCATGGGCAGATCGCAGGCAAGGAAAATGCCCCATTCGGTTGTAAGGCGCTCGAGACCGCTCAGAATCGCGGCGAGCGGCCCGCTGCCCGGCTGGCGATCGGGAACGACCGGATCGTGAATGAAGCTGTAATCGTTCGCGGAGCCCAGGACGGCGAGCGAATCCACATAAGGTCTCAGCAGATTCAGCGTGCGAAGAAGGAGGGGTTCTCCGTCGATCTCAAGCCGGGCCTTATCGAAACCCATTCGGCTGCTTTGACCGCCGGCAAGCACGAAACCGCCCGGGCGAGAAACGAAGGCCATCCTGCTCTCTCCGCACCCAGAATAAACTCACTTGGAAGCGAATGCCATGCCGACGCATGGCTCCAAGGGCGCCCTGAATGGGCCCATGAAGGGCCAGACGGACCGGATCGACTTCACGCAACTGGCAGCGGGACTGGCGCTTTCAGCACCTCCGAGCGATGAACCTTCGACAAGTTCATGACGTGCCACAAACCGATTCCCCACCAGGCCAAGGCGCCGAGTTCCAGAACACCGCTAATGCCAATCAAAGAGTAGGCCGTGTTGGGCGTCCAATCCGTCAGGACCTGAAGCAGCACACGCCCTGCGCAGCCGACATTGAGAAGAATGAACGGTCCCCAAAGATAGCTAAGCTGCTTCGAATCGATTCCCGCCAGGATCGGGACCACTCTCGAAGACACACCCACAATCATCATGCTGACAAAGCCGACGGTAAAGGCATGAAGATGCGCGCCCCAAAAGGCATGCGAGAATCCCTTACCCGTCAGCATGCCATAGGGCATGAGGAACGGCAGCATGATCATCGCCACAAGAAGCCAGACGTAAGCGGCGCGGATAAATTTCCAACTTCGGTCCGGCTGCGTTGCGCGGGTGAAGATGCGCAACTGGATCGCCAGCAGGATGGCCCAAAGCGCCATAAGGATGTAAGAGAGCTCAAGCGGAATGGCCCAAACGGGGTTACCGGTGAGTATCACGCCCAGGTAGCTGCCGACATCAAGCAGCAGACTGCCGTTCATCAACCAGAAGATCAGTTTCTGCCGGTCATGCCGTGGCTGGCCGAGGCCGTAAACGACAGGCACAAACCGCTGGCTGACACCAGCGATGATGAGCGCCGCGAAACCAAACAATTGAACGTCACGCAGCGGAGCATCCAGCAGCGCCGTGCGGAATACCGTTTGTTGCAAATTGACTGCTGTTGCCTCGGCAAAGAAGAAGAACCCATCGAAGACAGCCTGAATCAGAAACCAAGCGAGCGCAGCGATGATAAAAGTCTCGTAAGGGTTATGCGGAGAAACGGACTGGTGCGCCGTCTTGAGGATGATCGTCAGAAACAGGCTGATCGCTGTCAGCTCTGCAGCAACGGAAATGCCTCCGAGAGTCAACGCCCACAGGCCATGCTGAAGTAAGTCCGCGGCAGCACGAAGCAGGATTCCACCCAGCATCAGATAGAGCGTGAGATTGGCCCATTGCGGCTTCCAAAGCGTGGTCACCTTGAACCGGGGAAAAGACTGATAGGCAAAGCCCATGACGAACAGCCCCACCCAGCCGAAGATCATGGCGTGCGCATGAGCATGGATGGCAGGAAGCAAGGCAGGCTGGAGGAGTTCCTTGCCGAGCGAAATCTGCATCAGCGAGATGACGCCCCACAGGCCGCCGAGGCTGAGCACGATGGCGATGGCGGACTTAAAGAACCGCCGGTAAATGTAGTCCGCCAGCGTCTCGTGATAGACGAACGGCTCGTTTCCGGGCCTCTCGATCTCGGTGTTGAGATCCTTGAGAAGCGCTTCGAGATCCACCTGGTGAACGCGCGCAAAAAATTCGAGAGGCTCAGCCGGGCCGTGCTCGCCGCCGCAGCCGTGGAGGCCGTGGCGGTCAAAGATTTTTCTGGCTGAAGGACAGAGCTTCACGATTTCAGCCACGCTGGTTGCTGCTTCAATTTTCCTGCTCATAGCTTCTCCTGCCGGAAGAACTCATTTTGCTCCCGGTTCGGCCGGCGAAACCACTCCTCGCCAGTCACCCTTGTTTCATATCGCCGGACATTTACAAACTATTTCTCCGACCAGAGTTTATCGATGACTTTTGTCACACGCGCACCGTGCTGCGGTTCAGGTTTTGGATCAGAGGTTTCACGGCCCGGAACTCATGACGCCGGCAACCTGCTCAGCCGGCGGGGCTGTGACTTTTGTCATACCCGGCCTCCGTCGCAAGGATCAGGATATTTCAACGAGGTGATCCAACATGGCAAGCGCAACGAAACTGCTCAAGGAAGAACACCGGTCGATCCGTGCAGCCCTGGATTTTGCGGAACGCATGACCTCGCGGATCGAGCGCGGAGAGGAGATATCTCTCGAAGGATTGGCGCGGCTGATGGAGTTTATTCATCTATTTGTCGAGCAGTGCCACCACGCCAAGGAGGAGAAGATTTTCTTCCCGGCCCTTGAGAGTAAAGGGGTGGGCACGTCGGACGGCCCTCTCGGCGTCATGCTTGCGGACCACGAGCGCGGCCGGGATCTGATTCGAACGATGAACGAGGCGGCGGAAGAATATCAACCGGGACTCGCAAAGTCCGGAGAGCATTGGGCGCGCGCCGCGTGGGATTATTCAGGCCTCATGCAGGAACATTTCGGAAAAGAAGAGGAAATCCTTTTCCGGATGGCGGACAGCGTCCTGAGCCCGGAAGAGCAGGGCGTGATCGTCACGGACTTTCAGCGGCTCGACGAAGAAAACCTGGGTCCCGGGAAGCACGAGGAGCTTCGCGCCCGGATGATTGAACTGGCGTCCCAACGGACGTGATGGGCTTAATTTTTTTCTTTGCGCCTGCCGCTCGCAGGCTCCAGCAGGATCAGTATTTTTCAACACCTATCGATACCTCGAAAGGAGATTCATGACCACATCAAGTTCAGAGTTCGTTCCAAAGATTACTTCCACCGTTGACGTGCGTCAGGTGCCCCACTCAGAGCGGCACCCCCTGATCTTTAAGACGTTCGACGAGCTTCAGCCAGGGCAAGCGTTTGTTCTCCTGGTTGACCACGACCCGAAACCGGTTCTTTTCGAGCTGGACTTCGTCCAGAAAGGGAAATTCAGTTGGAGCTATCTCGAACAAGGGCCGCAAGTCTGGCGCGTCCAGATGGCGAAAATCCGATAAGCCCGGTTGAGCCGCCTCCTGGAGATCTTCGGCTTTCCTGGCTCGGGGACCTCGCGCGAGGGAGTCGGAGAGACACCCGCAAGAAGAAAAGGACTCCCTTCGTTCAAAGGCCGGTTTCATTCGGCGCGATACAGATCGGTTTACTGAACGCGGGGGTGGGTATAAACTAGTCCTCTTCTTTTTTGGCGGGGATCGATGATCACATCTGCCGTCATCCCCATGTCGTAAGTTCCAACGCCGTCAGGCCGGCAGACTCCAGCGAGCGGCTGGCTACGCAGGTTGCTGTTTTTAATTAACTGCATAACTTGCGTTGACAGTCGCCGAAGAACTCCGGGCGAAAATGGTCTTTCACATATATCGCAGCGTGATAGACAGGGCCTCTGAGTCCGCCCGCGCGAAGAATATTTACGGGCGCGCGCTGAGGGCGTCAGCCGGAGGGTTGTGTCTGTTTGTGCTCTATGCTTTCTGCCGGCCCGTGCGGACGCTGGGTCAGGTCTCGCTACCGTCCCCTCCCGCTCAACTATCTGCCGCGGCAACAGTCGCACTTCCCACGGGCTCCGCATCGCGTGGAAGAGAACTGTTCACGGGTCAGGCTCGTCTTCAAAACGGAGGACCGTCGTGTGAAACGTGTCACAGCATCGCCGGCCTGCCTTTTCCAAACGGCGGGACGCTCGGCCCTAATCTCACCGGAGTCTACGAGAAGCTAGGCTCGGAAGGTATGCCGATCGCCGTGAAGACGCTTTATTTCCCCGTGATGACCTCGATTTACGATCCCCATCCGTTGACACTCGAAGAACGGGCTGACCTCCTGGCTTTTTTCAAGGAAGCTGGGCCGCAGCTCCCGGCGCGGTCGAACACGCGCACGGTGGCGTTGATTGGGTTCCTCGGCTTTTGTACCCTTCTCGTGATCACACGGACTGTTTGGCGAGACCGCCTGCGATCCGTTCGAAGAAGAATGGTGGAGACGGCGAAGCACCAGGGAGGATTACCGTCGTGAGTTGGATCAAGGACATTTATAATCCCCCGACGCGGCTCTGGGAGGAGTTCTATCGTAATCGCTGGCAGCACGATAAGGTGGTACGCAGCACGCACGGCGTCAACTGCACGGGCGGATGCTCGTGGATGGTCTACGTGAAGAACGGCATCGTGACGTGGGAGATGCAAGCCATCGACTATCCACAGCTTCAAGCCGGTTTGCCACTCTACGAACCGAGAGGATGCCAGCGAGGTATCACTTTTTCCTGGTATATCTACAGCCCGCTGCGCATTAAGTATCCCTACCTCCGTGGCGTGCTGATGGACTACTGGCATGAGGCCCGGTCGCGGCATCAGGACCCGGTAGAAGCCTGGGCATCCATCGTCGAAAACGAAGAAAAGCGGGGAAAATACCAGGCGGCGCGGGGCAAAGGGGGATTTCGGCGGGCCACGTGGGACGAATGCCTCGAATTGATTGTGGCTTCCATGATTTACACGGCGAAGAAGTACGGTCCGGACCGGGTCTTGGGATTTTCCCCGATTCCGGCTATGTCGATGATGAGCTACGCCGCCGGATCGCGTTTCCTCCAACTCTTCGGAGGCGTACTGCTGAGCTTTTACGATCTTTACGCCGACTTCCCGCCCGCTTCACCGGAAACCTGGGGCGAGAAAACCGACGTCGCGGAAAGCGCCGACTGGTTCAACAGCAAGTATATCGTCACCGAAGGCAGCAACCTGAACATGACGCGCACGCCGGACGCCCACTTCGTGGTCGAGGCGCGGCATCACGGGGCGAAACTTGTGGTGCTCTCGCCCGACTTCAGCCAAGTTTCAAAGCACGCCGACTGGTGGATTCCTGTCAATGCGGGCATGGACGGGGCGCTTTGGATGGCGGTGAATCACGTCATTTTAAAAGAATTTCATGCGGACCGGCAGATTCCCTATTTCGTCGATTATCTCAAGCGCAATTCCGACGCCCCCTTCCTGGTGAAGCTCACGAAATCCGGAGAGAACTACGTTGCCGGCGAGTTCGTTCGGGCGAACCGTCTGGCGAGATACAAAGACGTGGAGCATGGGGACTGGAAATTCCCGGTGTTCGACGGCGCCAGCGGAGAGCCGCGCATGCCCCAGGGCTCCATTGGTTTTCGCTGGCAATCGACGAAGGGCCTGTGGAATCTCGAATTGAAGGACGGCCTCGATGGCGCCGGGATTGACCCGCAACTCAGCCTTCTTGGCCAGCACGACGAGGTCCTCCAGGTCAGTTTCACAGAATTCGGATCGGAGCGGATGTTTTCACGAGGCGTGCCCGTCAGGCATCTCGATACCAGCGAGGGACGCATTGCGGTAGCCACCGTCTTTGATCTGCTCATGGCTCAGTCCGGCGTATCCCGTGGGCTGCCGGGAGAATACCCGGCCAGCTACGACGATGAGGACGCTGGCTATACGCCGGCATGGCAGGAGAAGTTTACCGGAGTGGGTCGCAACACCGTGGTGCAACTGGCGCGCGAATTCGCCACGACGGCGGAAAAAACTGGTGGCAAATGCACCATTATCGTCGGCTCCGGAGTGAACCACTGGTATCACGCCAACCTGAACTACCGCACCGGGATCGCCGCCTTGATCCTGTGCGGATGTGTTGGGGTGAACGGCGGAGGCCTGAACCATTACACCGGCCAGGAAAAGCTGACGCCCGCGGCCTCGTGGAGCACTTTAGCGATGGCCTTGGACTGGACCCGGCCGCCGCGTTTGCAGAACGGTCCATCTTTCCACTACGTTCATAGCGACCAATGGCGGTACGAAAAAGCCTTTCCGGACGTTCACCCGCCCAGCGGTCCGTTCGCGCGCGATCACTTCATGGACCTCCAGGCCGCCGCTGTGCGAATGGGTTGGCTGCCATTTTATCCTCAGTTCAACCGAAACCCCATCGAGCTTGTCCGGGAAGCGGAAAACGAGGGAGTGAAGAGCGACGCAGACATCCGCGGCTGGGTGGTGGACCAGCTACGATCCGGCAAAATCCGCTTCTCGGTGGAAGATCCGGATTCACCCGAGAACTGGCCGCGCGTATGGCTGATCTGGAGAGCGAACGCGCTGCATACGAGCGCCAAGGGTCACGAGTATTTCCTGCGGCACTACCTGGGCACCCATAACAATGTGATTGCCGACGAAGTGGCGGGAGATTGCGTCCATGACGTGCAATGGAGGGCCGCTCCGACGCAGGGAAAACTGGATCTGGTGGTCGATCTCAATTTCCGCATGGATACCTCGGCGTTGTATTCGGACATCATTCTTCCTTCGGCAAGCTGGTACGAAAAAGACGACTTGAATACCACGGATCTTCATTCCTACATTCATCCTCTCGGCGCTGCGGTCCCGCCGTGCTGGGAATCGCGGAGCGACTGGGACATCTTTCGCAGTCTTGCGCAGAAGACGAGCGAGCTTGCCCGCGCGCATTTTCCCAAGCCGTTTCGCGAGATCGTCACCACGCCTCTGCTTCACGACACGCCGGACGAGATCGCGCAGCCTGAGGTGCGCGACTGGTCCCGGAACGAGTGCGAGCCGGCCCCGGGCAAAACCATGCCGCACGTCCACATCGTCGAGCGCGACTATGTGAACCTGTTTCATCGCTTCAATGCCTTGGGTCCGGGCATTAAAGAGCACGGAGTTGAGGATCACGGAGTTGAAATCCCCGTGGGCGATCTTTACGATGAGTTTGCCAAGACGGTACCGGCGTATGAGTGGAATGGAACCAAGTATCCGTCGCTCGAAAACGCCCGCGATGCCGCCAACGCGGTCCTCTTCTTCGCTCCCGAGACGAACGGTGAGATGGCGTACCGGGGATTCAAGGACAAAGAGCGCCAAGTAGGACTTCCGCTGGCGGACCTGGCGGAGGGCCAGCGGGAGATCCGGTACAACTTCCTGGATTGCGTGCAACAGCCGCGACGGATTCTGACGAGCCCCTGCTGGTCAGGGATCGTCAACAACGGCCGCGCTTATACCGGCTATGCGATGAACGTTGAGAGGCGGGTGCCGTGGAGAACACTTACCGGCCGGCAACACCTCTATCTCGATCACGAAGCCTATCGCGCCTTCGGCGAGGCTCTCCCGACGTTCAAGCCCCGAATCAGCGCTGAGCACACACTGAACCTGGTGAAAAGCACGGCGACGCCGCGTTCTCTTGCTCTGACTTGCATCACGCCGCATGGCAAGTGGCACATTCATTCGACTTACTATGACGACCTTCGCATGCTCACGCTTTCACGCGGAGTCGAGCCGTTCTGGCTTAACGACAAGGACGCTTCAGAGATCGGCGTTCTGGATAACGATTGGGTGGAAGCCTATAACGACAACGGAGTCATCGTGACCCGAGCAGTGGTCAGCGCGCGGATTCCGCGAGGGCTCTGTATCTTTTACCACGCCCCCGAGCGCACCATTTCGTTTCCCAAGTCTCCAGTGAGAAACAGACGCCGCGGAGGAGGAACGAACAGTATTACTCGCATGCGCTTAAAGCCGGTCCTCATCGCAGGCGGATACGGCCAGCATTCCTACCGGTTCAACGACTACGGGCCGCCGGCATCCGACCGCGACACCTACGTGATCGTTCACAAACTGGAAGGCAGTCCCATCTGGGATTGAGGAAAGAACGGAAAAATTATGAATGTGCGCGCTCAAGTTTCGATGGTGTTCCACCTCGACAAATGCATCGGCTGCCACACTTGCAGCCTGGCTTGCAAGAACCTATGGACCGACCGTCCGGGCACGGAATACATGTGGTGGAATAATGTTGAAACGAAGCCGGGGACGGGTTATCCCACACTGTATGAAGACCAGGAACAGTATCGCGGCGGCTGGGTGCTCGAGGACGGGAAACTCCGTCTGAAACTGGGCAGCCGTCCGACCGAACTCGTCAATATCAGTTTCAACCCGAGGTTGCCAACCCTCGATGATTACTACGAGCCGTGGACGTATCGTTACAAAGATCTGATCGAGGCCGGACCGGGAGACGACCAGCCGGTGGCAAAGCCGATCTCGATGATCACCGGTGAAGACATGGAGATCGAAGCCGGGCCTAACTGGGACGACGATCTGAGCGGCTCGCCTATTTACGCCGCGAACGATCCGAACCTGCGCAAAGTGATGAACGACGAAGAGCGCCGGCAATTCTTCGAACTGCAGCAGCTTGTCTATTTCTACCTGCCGAGAATCTGCAATCATTGTCTGAATCCAAGCTGCGTGGCAGCTTGTCCTACCGGAGCCATTTACAAGCGCGGTGAAGACGGAATCGTTCTTGTGAGCCAGGAGAAATGCCAGGGTTGGCGAATGTGCGTCTCCGGCTGCCCCTATAAGAAGGTGTACTTCAACTGGAACAGCGGTAAAGCTGAAAAGTGCATCCTCTGCTATCCGAGGCTTGAAACCGGACAGGCGCCAGCCTGCATGCATTCGTGCGTGGGAAAGATCCGTTATCTGGGCGTCTTGCTCTATGACGCGGACCGAATCGAGGAAACCGCGTCAAAACCGGATCAGGAATTGGTTGAGGCGCAACGCGACATGATCCTCGATCCGTTCAATCCGGAAATCATTCACCGAGCGCTGGCCGATGGAATCGATCGAAAGGTTGTTGATGCAGCCCAAAGGTCGCCGGTCTATAAATATGTGAAAGCCTGGCATCTCGCGCTGCCCTTCCACCCCGAATGGCGCACCTTGCCCATGCTTTTCTACGTTCCACCGCTCCTGCCGGTGACGACGACTTTGACCGCGCAAGGCCACCATGAGTTGGAGAGTAATTTCTTCAGCTCGCTCGAAAGCGCCCGAATGCCGATCCGATACATGGCAAGCCTTTTTTCGGCGGGAGATGAAGATATGGTGATCGCGGTCTATAAGAAATTGCTTGCGGGGCGGATCTTCAAGCGGGCTCAGACGGTGGGCGATGTTCCGATGGAGAGAGCCGTACAGGCGCTGGAGGAGGCTCGATCGACCGAGCAGGAAGTGGAGGATATTTATCGCCTGACGGCGCTCGCGAGCTTCGAGGAAATGTTCGTTATTCCTCCCATGCTACGCGAAGTCGCCATCGAGATGGGCGTCGATCCGCACGAGTTTCAGGAGGAACGAGGCGCGGGCTTTGTCCAGTTACCAGCGCGCGGTCTATAGCGGCACCCGCCATACGCGTGGTCACACTCTCTCGCTGGGACTTGAGTTGCAATGAGCGGGATCTACACTCTTTTCGCTGACGTTCTTGATTACCCTCGCGCGGACGTCTTCGCTCAGGCTGGGCAACTTGCTGCAAGTGTGGAGGAGGGAGCAGAAAGCGCGAACCTGTTGCTGCGCTTCGAGGCGAATGTGAGGGGCATGACGCTCGGAGAACTCCAGGAAGTCTATACGGCCTCGTTTGACATGCGCCCCGACTGCAGCTCGAACCTGGGCTGCCATCTCTTCGGCGAAGACGTGCGCCGCAATCTCTTCATGGCGCAGTTAAAGGAGCGCATGACTGCGCACAAGGTTGAGACAGGGGTTGAACTTCCCGACCATCTCAGCCTGGTGTTGCGCTTGCTGGATTCGCTGGCGGTCGAAGAGGAGCGGTTGGTGTTGATCGAGGACTGCCTCGTTCCGGGCGTCAGCCGCATCCTGTCAGCTCTCAACCAGAGCAGCAAGTCCTGTCCCTACGCGGACGTTTTGCAGGCGCTGGTTATCTCGTTGAAAGACAAAACCGGGGCCAGCGTGACGATCTCGGGAAACCACCGGGAAACAATCCCGTGACCGCAAGGTGACGAAGATGGACGGCTTCCTCTTTATCGCGTTTCCGTATGTCGCGTTGATTCTGGCCATCGGAGTGGGCATCTACCGGCGGCGGCGGCGGCCGTACACCTACTCAAGCCTCTCGTCTCAGCTTCTCGAAAACCGCAAACTCTTCTGGGGCTCAGTTCCCTGGCATTACGGCATCACGCTGATTTTGCTGGCTCATCTTCTTGCGGCGTTGTTTCCAGGGCTCGCGGGGCGGATCCTTGGAGGACGAATCCGGCTGCTGGTGCTCGAGTTGACCGGCATCTCGCTCGCCTTTTACGCGCTTTTTGGCCTCATCGTTCTGATCATTCGCCGGCTACCTACGACTTCGCGGGTGCGGCACGCCACCTCCTACATGGATGGGATTCTGCTGGGATTTTTCCTGATCCAGGTTGCAACCGGGGTTAGCATCGCCATCTTCGAGCGATGGGGCAGCCTGTGGTATTTGAGGACAGCGGTCCCCTGGTTCTGGTCTTTAGTGAAACTCCATCCCGAGACCGCCACGGTGACGTCCCTGCCAGGCATCGTGAGGGTTCACTTCGTGCTGGGGTTTGCCATCATTCTACTGTTTCCGTTCTCACGCCTCGTTCATCTCGTTATGTTTCCGATTAAGTATCTGTGGCGACCTTATCAGGTGGTCATCTGGAATCGCCGCACACGTAAGGTTGAGTCTACGGAGGTCATGCAATGAATCCTGATCTCATAGAAACAGGAACGGCTGAAGCTGCTCCGTGTGATGGCAGCCGGCGGCGGTTTCTATCGCGCCTGACGATGGGCCTCGGCGCGATCGCAGGCGCGCTCGTCGCGGTTCCCTGTGTTGGGTTTCTTTTGGGTCTGCGCAAGGTTCCGAGCGCCTGGCGGACGGTCGGAAAGATCGAGGAGTTCCAGATTGGCGGCACGGTGAAGGTATCCTTTCGTGATCCTTCCCCTTTGCCTTGGGCCGGCGTCACCGCGCGCACCGCAGCATGGCTGCGACGAAATTCACAAACCGAATTTGTCGCCTTTGCGGTCGATTGCACGCATCTGGGTTGCCCGGTCCGATGGCTTGCGGCCGCGAACCTCTTCATGTGTCCCTGCCATGGCGGCGTTTACTACGCGAACGGAACCGTGGCAGCAGGCCCGCCTCCGAGGCCGCTTCCACGGTATCCGGTACGGATACAAGGCGATCAGGTTCAAATCCTGACCAGCCCGGTTCCCATTACTACTTAGAACCCCTGAAAGAGGACGATTGGTGCAAATTCTCAAATCCATCTGGGGATGGTTTGACGACCTCACCGGCGTATCGAGCTGGCTCATCCCGCTGGCGAAGCACCCGGTGCCCCATGCGCGCAGGTCCGCCTGGTTCTATGTGTTGGGAAGCGCCACGCTCTTTGTGTTTATTCTTCAGGTTGTAACCGGAATTGCGCTGGCGAGCGGTTACGTTGCCTCTGCGGGCGAGGCTTATCATACATTGGCCTTCATCAGCAGCACCCGGTTCGGAAGCATTGTCCGCGGCATCCATGCCTTTGGCGCTTCGGCCATGGTGATTCTGATCGGAATTCATGCCATTCGTGTCTATCTTTTCGGCGCTTACAAGTATCCTCGCCAGATAGGATGGCTCACCGGCGTGGCGCTGCTTTTTCTGACCCTCGGGATGGCGTTTACCGGACAGCTTCTCCGTTGGGACCAGACGGGTTTCTGGACCGTGGTCATTGCAGCGTATCAGGCCGGACGCACACCGTTGGTTGGCAGTTGGCTGGGGCATTTCATCCTTGCGGGCGACACCGCGGGCGGCGCCACCCTGAGCCGCTTCTTCGCTCTCCACGTTTTCTTCATTCCAGCGTTCATTTTTTTCTTTATCGGCTTTCACCTCTACCTTGTGGTACAGAACGGTATTTCCGAGCCTCCAAAAGCCGGGAGACCGGTCGAGCCCAAAACTTACCGAAAGTGGTACGAGGACTTGCTTCATCGGGATGGGATTCCATTTTGGCCGGATGCGGCGTGGCGGGACATGGTGTTTGGGTTTCTTGTGATCGCTGTGATTGTTGGGCTGGCCATCACGATCGGGCCGCCGGCCTTGGGCAAGCCTCCCGATCCAACGATCATTCAGGCTTCTCCCCGCCCAGACTGGTATTTTCTTTGGTACTACGCGCTGCTAACGTTGATTCCCCGCTGGTCAGAAAGCTACGTCATTATCCTTGGGCCGCTGCTGTTGATCGTCGTGCTCATCCTGCTTCCTTTTGTTGCCTATAAGGGAGAACGCAGCCCGTTCAAACGGCCCTGGGCCTTCGCCGTGGTGGCCTTCATTGTGTTTATGATTGCTTACTTTGGCATGCTTGGACACGTTGCTCCGTGGTCGCCGCGCATGAACGCGCCGCCACTTCCAGCTTCAGTCGTGGGTGTGGCCAGCGGTCCGATTGCTGACGGCGCAATCGTGTTTCACGATAAAGGCTGCGAATTCTGCCACGCGATTTCCGGTTACGGTGGCATTCGCGGCCCGGACCTTACCTATGCCGGCGACCGCATAACGCCCGAACAGATGGAAACTCGCATCTATAGTGGCGCGGCGAATATGCCCTCGTATAACGGGAACATTACCCGGCAACAGCTTTCAGACCTGCTCGCGTTTCTCAGCTCCCGCCGCAGAGGGCCTGCCGCCGCGCTGCCCGTGAGCTCCTCATCGCAATAGGCATTACAGCTCCTGCCGCACTGCGTTTCTTTCACACTTTCCCTTCCCGTTATCAGTGCCCTTATTTTCCCCAGCGCCGTTTTGCGACTTAAGTCGTTGCCTGCCTGCGAGGCGTAGCCGAAACTGGTTGCTGGCCTTTTGGAGGATAAGTCATGGCATACGTCATTGCGGAACCGTGCATCGGAGTGAAAGATACTGCTTGTGTGGATGTCTGCCCCGTAGATTGCATTCATCCGCGAAAAGACGAAGGTGATTTTGAGGACGCGTCGCAACTTTACATTGATCCCGACGAATGCATCGATTGCGGGGCGTGCGTGCCGGTTTGCCCTGTCTCGGCGATCTTCCCGAAGGAAGACCTGCCCGCAAAATGGGCCCACTTTGCGATAACCAACGCTGAGCATTACGTCAAGAAGTGAGCCGGCCGCGTTAAGGTGAAAACAAATGCTGAGATTCTTCGCTACGCTCTGCATAAACTCACTTGGCAACCGACTGCATGGCAATGAGTTGCATGTTGAGGGCGGCAGCTTGTTTTTGAAGCCATTTCATCTGCGTTTCGCGATATTTGCGTTCGTAATGTTCCATCCCTTTGTCGTGGTATTCAGTCCCGAACCGGAGCATGCGATACAGGAGGCAGGCCAAGTGATGGGCCAGGGCGGTGATCGCTTTGGGCGCGCCCAACCGGGCACGGAAGCGGCGGTACTTAGCTCCCAGCGCGCTCTTGCTGTGATGTAAGGTTCGGGCGGCGACTCGCAGGGCGGTGCTGGCCCGGTT
>JASHON010000095.1 GCA_030041095.1 Terriglobia bacterium | reverse complement strand
GCCTCCAGAGCAGCGCTAGCAGAACCGCACCCAGCATGCCTGGATACCAAATGCGCACATAGGTCACATTTCCAATGGAGTGTGCGACCTTGCCGCGAGCGTTCTCGGCACGGAGCAACCGACCTGCGCGCCTGGCCGTTGCCGCCGTCCATACCACCCACGCGACTGATATGAGGATTGTTCCAACAACTTTCGGGCTCATGCGAGAAATCTCCGCGAAATCGTGCTGCGCCGAGCAAGCCCCACCGGGGCAGCCGACCAACGGATTCCGCTGGCGCACCCGGCCACTAGCAGAAGGGATCCCAAGGATTCTCCTCCTCGCAGCCGCCGCCGTAGCCCAAGAAGTCGGAGAAATTTATGGAGCCGTAAGAGCCTGAGCCAAACTCATCGTCGTCGAGTGCGCCTGCGAGATCCTGGCCGAGCTCGTTGCTGTCGTTCGCAGCAAACGCCAGATTTAGGGCGGTCGTTGCCGCCTGGCCGTTGTTCAGGGCATCGGCACCGCTTAAAATGTGGGTTGCAACGTTCGACGCGCCGGACGCCACGTCTCCGTACTGTTCGTTGCTCAGTCCCCACGTAATGGCCCCGGCCGGCGTCGAGAGTGCGCCCATCGCCTGGTCTTCGGGGGAGTCTAACCGCCGCCTTTTGGGGCGCCGTGCGCCGAAGGTCCCTCGCTGGAGCCACCCGGCGTCCGACAGCGCGAGCTGTACCAGAGCCAGTCCAGAACCAGCATAACGTTTCCGCCTCCCGCCACGAAAACGGCCACGATCTCGATCGACTGGAGGCTGACGCCCCCCAAGGCGCAGAGCACGAGGACCACGAGCAGGGTAGCGTTCCCCTTCAAAAAGTACCTCCAGGGGAACGTCCGCCGTGTCACTTGCGGGTTCACTCCCGCTCCAACCAGCCAACTGCGGACGATGAGCCCACAGATGGTGCCGCTAGCCAGGATCCAAGCGAACACGGCGGTGGAGATGGCGGCCCCGGAGCGCACGAGCCAAACACAAAACCCGGCTATGAGCATCGGCATGGCGAAGAACTGCACCAGCGGAAACGGTCCGCGTGAGGGCTTCGTGTGAGGCCCAAAGATCGTCAGCATAGAGCAGCCCTGATTGCGTCAAAGATATCGTCCCCCACCTCGACATCCTCGCTGAGCCCGCCCGAGCCGGACATCCCTGCCAGCATGTTGCTGGCCGCGAGGGCCGCCTGCCCAGCGTTGCCCTCCACGAGCGCCTCTGCGAGCTCGACCGCGTCGGCCGCCTGCCCGGCTTGGTGGGCCACGTTCTCGAGGCCCACCGCTTGCGCCACGCCAGCGGCCATGCCGAGACCACCACCGACCGTCGGAAGATCGAACGCAAGCGTCTCCGGGAGACCGAGGGCAGCCGCAGCGAAGGTGAGCCCGCCAATGTAGGGCGCTGGCGTCACTAGGTAACCATCGTCCATCCCAGCCTCATGTAGCGCCTCCAGCCCCGGACTGGAGTACCCGTCCCAACTGGTCGTGCAAAGGGCGAACGGCCCGCCAAAATAATAAGACTCGCACGGGTAGACATCCAGCCCCGCGGGATCCGTAAACGTGAACGGATTATCACCCGCGTACGAATAGGCGCTCATCGACTGCGGTTGGAAAATATCCGCCTGGGCAGGGTCGGGGCTGAGCCAGGTGTAATTCACCGACGAATACATCCGGTTCGGCGTGGGATCGAGCCCGGTTTCCGAATCCTGATGCTCCATGCCAGCGTAGCGCTCCTCCACCTGCGTCCCGGCTACTTGCCAAACCTCGCCCCACGGATAATGCAATTCATCCTGCACCACGCTGCCCGAATAATCCGTCACGAAAGCCGCTGTCCCCTGGCTGTTGGCGTGCATGAAGTACGTCCCGCTGTTTTCGTAATGCGCCAAGTGCTGGTTGTTGAACACCACCCAACTGTTCCAGGCGGGGCCGGACCGATCCATGTAACCCACCTGGTTCCCGTCTTTGTCGTAGATGTATTCTTTGTAGTCGCTTCCAACGTGGCTCTCCACGCGCTCTCCGAAGGAATTATAAAGATAGGTCGCTGTCGAGCCGTTGTCTACCGAAATCAGCCTTCCTTCGGCGTCATATTGATAGCTATGCGTGCTGTTGTCCGTCAGATCGCCTGAGGCACTATAGGGCAGCCATGAGTGGCAAGCCGCTAGTGATGGGTGCGCAGCCACGGGACGCTTTCTGTCCCGTGGGCTTTCGTGGGCAGAGAAACCGGCACTGTCCATGATCGGAACAGCAACCGCGGTGATTACCGGCTGTGGACGCTCAGGGCAGAATGGTTCGGCCCCCGGCTGGGAGGGAGAGGCGCCGCCCCTCACTGCGACCGCCCGGCAGGACGGGCCGCTGCCCCCGGCTGCGGAGGCGAACCGGATCCGCCTAGCTGCGCGCCGGCCGGTCGCCGGAAGCGCTCGGCCTGCGAGGCACGGCCACCCGGCGAGAAACCGCAACAGTGGCCAGCGCTCCGACCCAAGCGATTGCGCAGGACGGGAGGGCCATGCCCTGGTTTAAGGGGCCTGGATACAGCACGACGAGCATCCCAGTCGCCGCTAAAGCGGCCCCCAGGTAGACTACAGCGCGGCTGAGATCATGCCATGGAGGGCGGCCTTGTGGCACTTGCCGCCAACGGTACCCTGCCAACAGGCCAATGCCGGACAGCACCACGAGGAGCAGATAAGCGAAGGTGACCGAGTGAAGCGAAATATGCAAAATTGCGCTCCCCAGGGCGTAAAACGCGGCCGCCCAGGAGGCAGCCGCGCCGAGGTAGAGCCAGGCGTATCTGGCCTTGCTTGGCGCGGGCGCCGCTGGCCCGGAGCCCTGCCGCCCTGTCGCGGGTGGCGTGCCGCGCCTGACCGCGTGTGCCAGCACGACGACGCTTACGGCCACCAGCGCGAGGGACAGCGCGAAGTCGAGCAGCCTCAGCCTGCCTATCACGGGGGCCACGACGGCCGGATAGAACGACTCGGCGAGCGAAATCCCGAACCCCGCAACGGCGAAGGCCACCCACACCCGCTCGTAGACGCATGCGGAGTACAGGAAGATGTAGGCCAACGCCAAGGTCGCGTCGACCAAAACGAGGCGGTTCAGGAACCACGGGGGACCCGCGGGAAATGGCTTCCCGATATTGTACCAGGACCCCGCAGCAATAGGAGCCGCGTAGGCGAGGCAGAGCACGGCAAGCCGCTTGCTTCTTGCGATGCAGGGCCACTCCATCTTCGGGAAGGCGTGCATATTGTCGCTCATGGCCGGCCGTAACCTTCCTCCGTGCATATTGCCCGTGCCCACAAAACCAGCTTGGTCTCGTACAGCGCGTCCGCCGGCCCAAACCCTATGAGGAGCGGCGGGAACCAGGCGCCAGCGACCGTCCCGACGCCGAGGAAGACCGTAGTCTTCAGGTTGTTGCCTGCCCCTGCTAAAAGCGCGACCTGCCCGGCAACACATCCCAAGTAGCTCGACCAACTGGTGTTTTGGGGCGGCTGCGGCGGGGGAGCCGGAGACTCCACCGTCGTCGTCGGGGCTGACGAACTGCTTCCGGTGACTGGGCACGCGCCCGCGTACGTGCTGTATTTGAAAGCCGCCCCGAGCATCGCTGGGCCATCGGTGCAGTTGTAGGGGTTTCGGTCGTAATCCGACGAGTAAAAGCTAATGGGAACTTCAGGCGGCGCCTGCGCTGTCACCGTCACGCACTCCGCGCCGGGGTTGCACTGCAGCCCCGTTGGATCGGTGAAGGTAAACGGGCTGTTACCCGCGTAGGAATACTGTGTCATCGATTGTGGATTGAAAATATCCGCCTGGGCAGGGTCGGGGCTGAGCCAGGTGTAATTCACCGACGAATACATCCGGTTCGGCGTGGGATCGAGCCCGGTTTTGTAGTCGCTTCCGACGTGGCTTTCCACGCGCTCTCCGAAGGAATTATAAAGATAAGTCGCCGTCGAGCCGTTGTCTACCGATTCTACCCGGCATTTTCGAGGCTGCGGCTCTTGGCCTCCCCTGAGCCGGGTAGCGGAGTCCGATTTTCAATCTCGCGGTCCTTTTGAAGTGCGGCCTCGGCGTTCTCCGAAAGTCTCGTCGCGCCGGCGTCGCGCCGGCAATGGCCGCCGGGACGGCAGCCCTACTGCGTTCATGCGGGTGTCGCAGAGCAACGCGAGCAGCGGAACCGCGGGCCAGGCCGTACTCGCAGCCTACGCGAGCACGCTCGCGCGGCCCCGCCGAAGTTGGAAGGAGCGCTCCACGATTGCCCCCGGCGCCTCGGTGCACCGCTGGGTGGAGTGCTCAGCTTTGGGACCTGCCAATCGGCCTTGTACGCTTTGGTCAGCGCAGATTAAGAGAAATCCCCGGGGGCTTTCCATACTCTTCTTTGAGTCGAACCAACTTCTTACAAAGCGCAATCGCAGCAAGGGCGAGACAAGCGGCCAGAGCGAGCACGAAGAACACGTCCGCCGGTGAGAAGAAGATCGACAGCCGGAGCTTACCGTCAGCTCCACTTACGCCGATCCAGTCGACCACGCCGCGATGAAGATAGAACGATGCCACATCACTGACCATGCTTGCCGCCCCAAGGAGAAAGGCGAGGATCAACGGCGTGCGCACCCACCGCACCGAGAGATTGGCTTCGGTTTTCACGCAGAGCACGAGGAACAGAACCGCCCACATCAACCGCCGCAACTGATCCCTCATGACACTTGAATACGGGCTCCGAGACGACGGCCCGCCGTGGATTACATTGGTGATGTAATACCTCCCCGTGAGGAGGGTCCGAAGGGCGGCGGTCGATACCAGTGAGGGCGTGCCCGCGGGGCGTGGCCCCATATGAACCACGGCCGGTATATGGAAGACCCGTGGAATCTCGCCCGTCGCAAATAGTGCGGCTCCGAGAACCACGGAAAACAGCACGTACAAGAGGACGATTTTCCCCTGCGGTGTCACTTGGCTAATATCCGGCATTCTTCGCCACGCCCTATCTCGATCTCAGGCACCCATGGCCGAAACCGCGCAGTGTAGGTCTATTTTTGGCCATCCCGAACGGCAAGAACAGTCCTCCATCGAGATCCCGAGCGGCCGTTTCTGCGCTCAATTCCGCACCGAGAGTTACCCAGTCTCTGCGCATCTCGGGCTCGTGGCCAAGCTGGCGACAATCTCCGCAAGTCTCTCCGCAGCGCGGCGCGCTCCGGGGCATTCGGGCGGCGAAGCAGGTGGGTTCAACGACTGCTCGCGGCTTTGCTCGAGGCCCTCCGCAATGGCCTCTGCAAGCATTCGCAGGGTTGCGGTGCGGGAATCGAGTGCGGTATTGCTGGCAATGCGCCCGATGATTACGTCGTCGATTGGATTGCGGCCTTGGGAGATGGAGAT
>JASHON010000094.1 GCA_030041095.1 Terriglobia bacterium | reverse complement strand
ATCTTACCATCAACACGCCGGAAATGATTCCTCTCGAGCTGCCGGTTGCCGGCATTGGCAGCCGTTTTCTGGCCCTCGCTCTCGATACGCTCATCCAGATTGCGGTGGTCGCGGTGGCGGGCATCCTGTTGACGGTGCTGTTCAGGCCGCAGCCCACGCGCCCGGCGCCAGCACCCACGTGGGCCGCCGCAGTCCTGGCACTGTTTTATTTCCTCGTTATTTTTGCCTACTTTGCATTCTTTGAGGCCGTCTGGAACGGCCAAACACCCGGTAAGCGCTTTATGCGCCTGCGCGTCGTCAAAGAATCCGGCCGGCCCGTCCACGCCATGGATTCGATCGCACGCAATCTGCTGCGCATCGTCGACAGCATTCCCGGCATTTATGCCGTAGGCGTCATCTGCGCTTTGCTGAACCGGCACGCCCGCCGGCTGGGCGATTATGTTGCCGGGACCGTCGTCGTCCGTGAAACGGTTTGGCCGTGGGAACAGTCGGTCCACAGGATCTACGGTGAAGGCGAAGCCAACCGGTCCAGTCTCGCGGGCGCCAGCCTGGCGCGCGTCACTCCTGAAGATCTGAAGCTGATCGAAACTTTCCTGCTGCGCCGTGACCAGCTTTCCGTGAATGTGCGCCGCGAGATTGCAGGACAGATTCTCGATCGGCTCGGTTCGAAACTTGATCTCCCGGCCCGCGACGACATGCCGCCTGAAATGCTGATCGAAAACATCGCCGCCGAGGCTCGGAAAAGTCGCAACTGAAGAGATTTCGCAAAGCGATATCACGAACTGATACAATTCCCGAAGGCAAGGCCGTGCCATGCGAGGCTCCGCCGATCGAGGCGGACGAGTTCAGTCATGCAAGCTCCACTGAGCGGCTCCACAACGATCCTCCTCACTTTGCTGATCAAGCTGGGCGTCATTGCATCGCTCGCCAGCATCATCGTCCGGTTTGGCCGTTTCAAGAGAGCCCTCTTCGTCGAGCAGCGTTCTCCGGGCCAGAAGCTGGAGTTCGCGCTGTTCCTCGGCGTACCGTTCGCCTTGTGCGTTCTGGCCCGCGTCATTGCCGGTTACCGCGGACTGGACCTTAGCCTTGAGATCACGGTGCTCGGGGGGCTGCTCGGAGGAGCGATTGTAGGCTTGGTGGTGGGCTTGTTGGTCAGCCTGCCCGCAGTCCTGCTCGGCCATGAAGTGCTCGCGTTGCTCATGGCTGTGATTTACGCGCTCGTTGCCGGCCTGGCGCGGTGGTTATGTCCTGACAAGGAATCCATCTGGCAATTCAGCCCGTTCATCGACCTCAGCCTGTATCGCTCCATAAAACTCCGGTTCAGGCAGCCGGCGCTCGACTGGCAAGTATTATTCGCGCTGATGTGCGTGGTGCTCGAGATGATGCGGATTGATGCGGGCCACATGGCCGGCAGCCGGAACCTCTTCTACCTGAGCTCGCCGAAATTCTGGATTCAGGTTTTGATCATCCTCACCACCGTTGTGGCTGTCGGTATCCCCATCAAGATCTGGAACAGCGCGCGCATCGAGCGAAAGCTCGAGGATCAGCACCGGATGTTGCTCGAAGCGCGCATGGACGCCCTCATCAGTCAAATCAATCCTCATTTTCTCTTTAACACGCTCAACACGATCTCCTCACTCATCCGCCACGATCCGGACACAGCCCGCAGCGTGCTGCTCAAGCTTTCTCGCATTCTTCGCCGCCGCCTCAAAGTGCAGGCCCATTTTGTCCCTCTGAAAGAGGAACTGGAGTTTATCGACGACTTCGTCGGAATCGAAGTGGTTCGCTTTGGGCGCGACAAGCTGCATTTCGTGAAGCAGGTCGAGCCACAGGCCGAATCGGTGATGATTCCCAGCATGATCCTGCAACCGCTCGTCGAAAATGCCATCCGGCACGGTTTGGCTCACAAGATTGAGGGAGGCACGATTACGCTGCGCGCCACCCGCAAAAGGCATCGGCTAAAGATCGACGTCTCTGATGACGGCGTGGGGATCGCTGAGGACAAGCTCAAGGCCATCTACGCGTCGGGGATCGGAATCAGCAACGTCAACGAGCGGCTTCGAGTCCTGTTCGGCGATCAGTGTTCCCTTCAGGTAGAAAGCCGCATGGGCGCAGGCACGTCGGTTTCGGTCGTCATCCCGGAGCTGGTCGTCCGCGAATACGAATCGCCCATGGAACCGGCTCGCATCTCCGACTAAGGGACCGGGCGAGCGGTCAATCTTCGTGCGAACGTGTGCTAAACTTCATGGCAGGACAGCAAATGGAGGACGCGAGCAGCCTGCAACCGGAATGCGGGCCGAGCTGAAACGTCTAAGGTCCGTGGCCGCGTGGAAATGAACGCGTCGAGCGGCCGGCACGAATGGGTCGCTCCCGCATCGAGTGCCTTGGCGCAATCAGAACCCCACGGAGCGTAATTGGACATGCCGAAACAGGAGAAGAAGGGATCGGAGCCGGCTTCGATGAGCCTGGTTGAGCGCAGGTTTCGCAATATCTATCTGAAATTCTATAAAGAGAGTTATTACACCCCGACGACGCTGGATTTGAAAACGAAGGAACTGATCGCCATCGCGGCTTCTGCCGTGGCCAAATGCGAAGGTTGCCTGGAAGGTCATATCAAGAAGGCCTTGTCGATCGGCGTCACGAAGCATGAAATCAGCGACGCCCTTGTCGTGGCAATTGGAATTGCGGCGGCGGGCGTTATGGATATTTCCGATCACGCTGCCGCGAAGCTTGATCTCCATCATTTCGAAGACGATGATTCCACGGCCGCTGACGGCCAAAATCCGCCGAATGAAAAACGCTGACGGTTGGGCGCCGACCGGAGCGGCACGTAGCAAACCCGGGCGGATCGCTAAAGAACCCTTTGGAAGTGGGTCATTCTGATCCGCCGGCTGACGGAGAAGAATCCCGGCATTGGCTGTTGAGGGAATACGGACAACGAGCGAAAAACAAGTGCCACGGTTCCCCATCCGCCTCCTTCCGTAGACTTCCGAGTTATCGCCATCCTTTTCTTGCTCCTGTTCTTGGGCCTTGCGGATAACCAGGTGCTTGCGGCTCTGCTGCCGGCGCTGGTCCGTTCCCTTCGGATCACCATTCAGCTCGCTGGCCTGCTCGTGGTCGTCTATTCGGCGGGCGCGGCCCTGGCAGGTTTCGTTTCCGGCACGCTTTCAGATCTCTACGGCCGGAAGGCATTTCTGCTGGCAGGCGCCGGCGTTTTTGCGTTGGCGTCCTTCATGGCTTTTCGGACGCATACCTTCGCCCAGCTCATGGTGGCGCGCGCGTTGACGGGCGCTGCAGCCGGCGTCATTTCCACGTGTTCGATCGCCTATGCCGGCGATCATTTTGAGTACGAGGTACGGGGGCGCGCCATCGGCTGGATTTCCATCGCCTACTTCGCTGCGCCCATCATCGGCGTGCCTGCGGGAGCCCAGATTGCCTACCATTTCGGCTGGCGGCGATCGTTTCTCTTCTTTGCCGCCCTCGCCTGCGTTGTGGCTTGCTTCTCGGCAGGATTGGAAAAGGATCGCCTGGAAAGAACACCGGCTACGAACCGGCTCCGCGAGTGGACGACCGTGTTTCGAGGCTTTCTGAGACAACGTGACCTCCGCGCCGGTGTCGCGGTCGCGTTTCTCGTTTCCGGCGGCTTGGTCGGCTTTATGACTTACATCGGCGCGTGGCTTAATAACCGTTTCGGCTTGACGACGCGAGGCATTGGCTGGGTCTTCATGCTGGCGGGGATTGTGGCTGTCCTGGGAGCGCCGATGGGCGGAGCGCTTTCCGACCGTCTGGGCAAGCGCACGGTAGCCATTGCCGGATGCCTTTTGATGGCAACCGCCATTGCCGTGATGCCTTTTTTCCCCTGGGGCGCCACTCTGCTAGCGATCTTTGGATTGACCAGCCTCGGAGCGGCTCTGCGCCAGGGTCCCGTCACCGCGCTGATGACGGAGCTCATTCCAGATTCGCAACGGGGAGCCTTCATGGCGGTGCGCGGCGTCTCCTCGCAACTAGGGATCGGAGTGGCTGCATTTGTGGGTGGCGTATTCTATCAGCATTGGGGCTATGTAGCCGTTACCAGCTTCTGCGCGCTCATGACGGCCGGAGTCGCCTGGCTGCTTGCCACCCGCATTGTCGAGCCTGAAGCGCGTCAGCCGGGGTAGCACGACCCCGGCTTTTGTCCGCATTGGGTAGCTGCAGCCAGGCGAGAAGCCGCGAAAGAATTTGCGAGACTTTTACAGTCAACAGGCCGCGGCTGTCCGATAATTTCTCTGGGAGGTCTGGCTCGCGTAGGGCGACGTGCAAAGCCATGTCGAACCTGCAGCCGGTCCGATCTATGCTGATGGGAGGGAAATGATTATGAAAAAAACGCTGACTGTGCTTTTGATCGCTTTCGCTTCAATCTTGATCGCCCAGGCCGCCGTCCAGGCGCAGGATGCCGGCCCCGCGCCATCTGCCGCGCCCGGCCCGCCCATGTGGCGAGCCCGTGCGCAGGGCGCGCATGGAAACATGATGAGAGGACCGGGGAGGTTTGGCGGCCCGATGATGCGATTCCACCGGCGAGGCATGCACGCGTGGTGGATGAATCCCGAGATTGCCGAGAGAATCGGCTTGACCAATCAGCAAAAAGATCAGCTCGAAAAAATCAGCCTGGATAGCCGTCTGAAGACGATCGACCTTCGCGCAGACCTTGAAAAGCAGCGGGTGATGCTTGGGCCGATGTTGCGGACTTTCCATCCGGATGAGGCCCAAGTACTCGCCCAGGTTGAAAAGGTGTCGCAGGCGCAGGCTGCGCTGGAGACAGAGCGTGTGCAGACGATGTTGAACAGCCGCAACGTTCTGACTGAAGATCAGTGGAACAAGTTGAAGAACATGCGGATGGAATTTCGTCACGGCTTCGGGCGGCATCGTATGCGGCGTCCCATGGGGCCGCAAAAGCCGGCTTCGACTCCTAACCCGTAAGGGTACAAGTGATTGGCCTTGCAGATCGGAGGGCTTGCGAGGTTCGGCCGTTGCTTTGGTTCGGCCCCCGTGGCGCGGCCCTCCTGCCTGCTATCTAAATCTTTATCTCAACATAGACGCTTGGGAACACGCAGAAGGCAAGAACCACGGACCACTGAAAACAGTCGAAGTACGACACCCCGAAGGACAGCCTCCACAATAACTTACCCCGCCGGTTGTGATATCATTCCTTCCCTTGCTTGATGCTGTGCCAAAGCGCATTCCGCTTCTCTAAGACGTGAATGAAACGGCCATGAGCACGCTTGCCAACCGGCGCAGCTCAGGCAATCTGCCTGCTGTCGCAATTCTCGATGGAAAGGGGAGCAAAACCATGACACCCTCCTCGCGCATCGTGGCTTTTTGCAGCTTGCTCGTTCTCACAACCGTGTGCGCGCCCGCCGTTCTTGCGGCGCCACCCGCGGCTTCGGTCCCGGCAGGAGCGCTAATGTCCAAGCTCCAATGGCGATCCGTCGGGCCTTACATTGGCGGCCGCGTGGTGGCCGTAAGCGGCGTGGCCGGAGACGCCGATCTTTTCTACATGGGCGCTGTGGACGGCGGCATCTGGAAAAGCACGGACTACGGGATCAAGTGGAAAAACATATCGGACGGCAAGCTGCCCGGTTCAAGTGCCAGCATCGGCGCCATCGCTGTTGCCTCTTCGAATCCTGCGGTGATTTATGCTGGCACGGGCGAGAGCGATATTCGTGGCGACATGATCACGGGCGACGGCATCTTCAAATCCACGGATGGCGGCAAGACGTGGCGCTATGCCGGACTTCGCGATACCCATACCATCAGCGGCATTGCGATTGACCCCCAAAACCCGAACATCGTCTACACCGCATCGATGGGCCACGTTTTCAAGCCGAATCCCGAGCGAGGCGTGTTTAAGACAACCGATGGTGGCAAGACCTGGCATAAGGTCCTGTTCATCGACGATCAAACTGGCGCGATCGACCTGGCGATGGACCCGGCCAACCCGCAGGTGCTCTACGCCGCCATGTGGCAGGCCTATCGGACGCCGTGGGGGCTTTGGAGCGGTGGACCGGGCAGCGGACTCTACAAGACCTCCGACGGCGGCATCCACTGGACCAACCTTTCGCACAACCCGGGCTTTCCTGGAGGCGTGCTGGGACGAATCGGTGTGGCCGTTGCCGCCAGCCAACCGAGCGTTGTTTACGCAATCGTGCAGGCAAAACACGGTGGCGTTTTCCGCTCGAATGACAGCGGCAAGAGTTGGCAGCCTGTAAACAAACAGTGGATGCTCCGCCAGCGCGCCTTTTATTACATGACCATCTATGTGGACCCGAAGAATCCGAATAGCGTCTACGCGCCTGAAGTGGATGCGCTGTGGGTTTCGCATGACGGCGGGAAGACGTTCAAGAAGCTGAGAACGCCGCACGGCGATAACCATGCATTATGGATCAATCGAGACCATCCGAACATTCTGCTTGAAGGGAACGACGGAGGCGCAACCGTCTCAACGGATGGCGGCAAGACGTGGAGCAACGAGCACAACCAGCCTACCGGCCAGTTTTATCACGTCAATCTTGACGATCAGTTTCCCTTTCACATCTACGGCGCCCAACAGGACGAAGGCTCGTTCGAGGGGCCCAGCGCCACGAGATCGCGATCGATTCCGCTATCCTCCTGGCGTAGCGTCGCCTACGGTGAAAGCACTTTTTCAGTTCCGGAACCTGGAAATCCGAACGTCACGTTTGGCAGCGGATACTTCAGCATTTTCATGAAGTACAACATGGCCACCGGCCAGTATGAAGAAATCAGCCCGTGGCCCGATTATCAGGAAGGCGCATCGTCCGGCGAGCTCAAGTACCGCTTCGCCTGGACGCATCCGATTCTGTTTGCGCCCGTCAAGCCAAAGACCATTGGCCCGATCAGCGTTGAGCTGCATTCCTACGAGCTGCTCATTGGCTGCCAATACGTGTTCAAGAGCGTGGATTTCGGCCGCACGTGGAAGCGCATCAGTCCAGATCTCACCCGGAACGTGGCAAGCACGGAGGCGCCAACCGGAGGACCGATCAATTTGGACCAGTCGGGAGCGGAAATCTATCCGTCGCTTTCTGCGCTGGCCGTTTCACCGCTGGATAGCAATGTGATTTGGGCTGGCTCCGACGATGGCCTGGTGCACGTCACGACGGACGCCGGCAAGCACTGGCAGGCGGCGCGGCCGACGTCGCTGCCGGCCTGGGCTGAAATCAGCTCGATCGAGCCATCACACACGGCGGCGGGGACTGCGTATCTGACGGCGCAGCGCTACATGTGGGACGACTTCCAGCCTTACGTCTATGAGACCACGGATTACGGCCAGCATTGGACCGAGATCGTCAGCGGCTTGCCGCAGAATGAATATGCATTCGTCATCCGGCAGGATCCGAGCGACGCGAACTTACTTTTTCTCGGCGCCAAGAGCACGGTATACGTCAGCCTTGACGACGGAGCGCAATGGCAGCCGCTGACGCTCAATTTGCCTCGAGGAGAACAGGTGCGGGATATTCGCATCAATTCGCGCCAGGGCGAGGTGGTGATTGCAACTCATGGACGCTCATTCTGGGTGCTGGATAACGTGGCGCTGCTCGAGCAACTCACCAAGAGCCCGTCAGTGGCAGGCGATGCGGCCTTGCTGTTTGCCCCTCAAGAGGCATGGCTGAGCCACGCCTACGGCCGCCCCGAGAGCGGTGCTTTCAAGCCCGTCAACGCCGGCCAGAACCCGCCCTTCGGCGCCACCATCTTCTTTCATCTCCCCAATAATTACGACGGGAAAACACCGGCAACGCTGACGCTCCTCAGCGCCAACGGCCAGATCGTCCGGAGTTTCAAGCTGCACTTGAAAGCCAGGAATCATCCGAAATCCAGCGCCGCAGATGCAAGTGAAGAGCCGTCAGCCCAACGAATGAGAGAAGCGGAGAAAAAGCTGACGGCGGTCGCGCCCGGCATGAATCGCTTTCAGTGGGATTTGAGGTATCCGAGTGCAACTGAAGTGGAAGGATTCCGTGCACCGATTGCAGCCGGAGGTCTTCCCGATAGCGTCGAAGGACCGCTCGTTACTCCGGGCGAATACACAGCCATGCTCGATTACGGTGGGAAGGTCATACGGCGAGACTTTCGCGTCGCCCTCGATCCACGCCTTGATGCGAGCAAAGCGGATTTGGCAGCACGGCTGGCGCTGGCGCTGCAAATTCACGCCACCCTCGACGTGCTCGACAAAACCATCAATCGCGCCATGGCCACACGCCGCAAGCTGCAGGGGGCACTCAGCCAACATCACCTGACGGAAGCTCAAGCGAGCGCCACACTCCGAAACCTTGATCAGGCCATCGACAACATGGTCGAGATGCGGATCCAGTCAAGCGAAGGAAGCCTCGTTTATGAAACAAAGCTCCACAGCTACTTGGCTTACCTCGCCGCAGACGTGGATCTCGCTTACGCCAGACCAACTCCGGCAGAAGTCAACGTCTTTCAATATCTCGATGGGCAGGCAAGAACAGGCGAGCAAAACCTCGATTCGGCGATCTCAGAAGCCAATAAGTTGCTGGGCCGCTGATCAGCCCTGGCTCTTGCGGGTCCCGGGAATATCGTGACATTGTGTCGTCTGCAGGTTGCGGCTTGGTTGAATCCCGATCTGGCGGTATCGCGGAGATGAACGTGAGGGACAGCTCTAATCGGCTGGTCTTAGATTAGAAGCCTGCCGCCTTATTTTTCAATGAGTTGACGGCTTTGAAAATTAGTAACTACATTTATTTTCAGTAATATAACGGCTTTCACGGCTTCGTTTTTGGTTAAGTTTTTCTCATGGGGCTCATTCCACGTAACTTAACGGCTTCGCTCGTCAAAAAAAATTCTTATTTTTAAGCTGAGCGGGCCAATTTCTAATCTTTGCCCCTGTGGGGTCATTCGTCTACCAGGCTGTGGAAAAAGCCTGGCTGCCTTGCTGAGTGAGGCGAGAGACCTCTGCATCTCTTCGAAAACAAATGCTGGGATTCTTCGCTGCGCTCAGAAGGACATTCGTTGAAAGCGTTTCTCAGCATCGTGCTACTTTCGCGGGTCATTTTGCTCTTTGCCGTTCGCATTATGCTTCGTGCCGGTTACCTGCGGCCTATTGCCTGCTCCTGAAGCAGCGGGATACCCGCCCTCCGCTCTGTAGGCTATCTCCTTTCAGCGTTTGACCGCTATCGGCCGCATCCCGTCCACACCTCACCACAGACAACGGTCCGGTTACACTATTTCACATCCTAGCGAGACAGTGGGGACAAATAAGACACTTTTTACGTCAAGTGGGAGCGTGCAAGCTAATCGACCTCATAGACCACACCCATCCCGCCACCACCGAGCTTCTCGATGATGCGGTAGTGCGAAACCGCCTCGCCGATCATGGTGGGAGGAGCCTCCTGGACGCTGGATCAACGCTAAGGAAAAAAGTCCGAGCCCTACAACCCCCGAATCGGGACAGGCCTTCGCTACTGCTCAGAAACCTTCCAGCATCCACACGTTGCTGTCGATGGCACTGCCCGCTATGGCGAGGTAGCGGCCGTCTGGTGAAGGTATGCCCCAAAAATTATCAAGACCACCCGATCCTTTGAGCTGCCACAGCACCCGGGCATTCCCCTTCAAATCCACGTAGAGAAGCGTCCTGTTTTGAGGCGAGACGGAGCTCACGTAAAGCCCCTTCGCATCAGGAGACCAGTCAAGACTGCCCCAAGCAAGGTTCGGCAAGCGCTTCACCGTAATCTCGCGGTCCGAGCCACCTGAGAGCGAAAGCAAGCGGATGTGAATCTCGGCCTCGCCATATCTCGGAATCGCAAAGGTTGAACCATCGGGAGATAACGCGGCCAGGGACGCGGCTCCGTGGAGCGTCGAGGGGCCTTGCTCGATGGTCCTGAGGACCTTGCCCCTGCCCCTCAGTGGGTCGAATGCCGTTAGCGTCTGCCGTTTTTCATCCTGGCTCGCCTCGAGGAGCACACAGAGGCTTGACGGCACCCGAGCGCACCCGTAGCCCCGACCATTCCGCGTCTCCAGCACAAACTGGGGTACTCCGCCGCTCACAGGGATTCGCATCAGGCGATCCGGAGGGGTGGGATTGGCGTGCGTTTTCGGACGCTCCAAGTAAAGAATCCAGGCGCCATCGGGGCTGACGAACGGAGCCCCGGTGTTATGCCGTGATCCTGTGACCACGGGCTCGGCAGTGTTCTCGAAGACTCCCTGCTTGAAAATCCCCCTGGAACCGTCACGGTCTGATTGGAACAATACGGCTTTGCTGTCGGGCGTCCATGCGCTGGGCATATCGGAGGCGTCGTCATTGGTCAGCCGCCGAGGGGGATTCATGCGCGTCCCTCCTGCCGCGAGCTCTCCCAGGTAAACCTGCCCCTGAAGTTTCGCCTTTCGGAGCACCAGCCGCTTCCCGTCCGCACTGGCGCTCAGTCCATGGACGTAAGATCCAGCCCAGTGAGTAATACGTTTCGGTTTGCCGGTGGGTGCGCCTGTACGGGTGTCAGTCCCAATTTGCCAAAGGTTCTCGTCACTCGAGCGCAACGATTCCTTCCGCGAATAGACGATTCTCCCGTCCGGAAGCCAGTCAAAACCTGCAGGCCACCCCTCCGCTCCCCGCACAAGCACTGTCCGGCTCGCCCCTTTTAGGTCGCAGGTCTCGATCGACGTCTGGTGCACGTCCCAAATGCCTTGGATCCTAAGGTACGCCAGGCGCTGTCCGTCCGGCGACCAGTGCACCGCGTACAGCCAATCATTTGCTCCCAGCGCGAGGACCTTCTGTGGGCTGTCTCCCTGGCTGCCCATCACCCAGATTTCACGAGCTTCACCCGAGGGCCCGGACTCGGGAGAGAAGGCGATGCGCATCCCGTCCGGCGAGACCTCCCAAGCTCCTGCGCCCTCGCGAAGCTCGCGCGGAGATTGCTCCAGCACCGAGACCGTCCAGATGCTTTGGCGCCCACCCGGTTCCGATGTGGTACCGAGCAATTGCGTGCCGTCGGGAAACCACGATACGACATCCCACCCCGCGTCGGAGGGGACTCCGGCCGGCCTTGGGATCACGCGCTCTTCGCCGGTCGAGAGCAGCTTGACATGAATTCCCGCCGGATCGGAGTAAGCCAAGTACTTGCCATCGGGAGAAATGGCGTCGGTCACGACAGCGTCCTTGCTGGAGTTGAAGGTCAAGCGCGTCTGTTTTAACTCGGCTGAAGGAGCTTGAGGAGTGCTGCGCAGGAAGAACCATGCGAGCCCAGCCAGGGCAACCACCAAGGCAACAACCCCGATCGCAGCTTCCTTGTGCCGCCTGATAACGTTGGCGACGAGGACGGAATCCGACGCTGGCTCCTGCAGCGCCTCGTGTGCCACCCCTGCGGCTGGCGGTGAGGACGCCACTTCGGACCGGCCAGAACTGGTGTCGCGCTTTAACCGCTTCAAATCGGCGCGCATTTCGGCGGCACTCTGGTAGCGCAGGTCTCGGTCTTTTTCCAGCGCTTTGGTGATGATCTCGTCCAGCTTCGGGAGCAACTGCGGATTCAGTCGCAAAGGCGGCGTGGGGGCTTCGTGCAGAATGGCGCCGAAAATCGCTGCCGACGTGCTGCCGGGAAAAGGTGTACGCCCCGTCGCCATCTCGTAGAGCACAGCCCCAAAGCTGAACAGGTCCGTGCGCGGGTCTAAGTCCTCGCCCCGCGCCTGTTCCGGAGACATGTAAGCCACCGTCCCTATCGTCACGCCCGGGCTGGTGAGGTGCTCGTGGTCTATGGAGGCGGTGGGCGTCTCCCCTGGGAGAGCAGGCATCTTGCCCGCATCTTGACCGTCTCCACGAACGGCGGGCGGGACGCCGGCGCTCCCGGCGAGTTTCGCCAGGCCGAAATCCAGAACCTTCGCTTGCCTGCCGGGGGTGACGAAAATATTCGCAGGCTTGATGTCACGATGAATGATCCCCTTCGCGTGCGCCGCGTCCAGCGCGTCGGCAATCTGGATCGCGAAATCGAGCAGCTCATCCGTCTTCAGGGGCTTCGCCCCGATGCGATGCTTGAGGGTCTCGCCCTCCAGCAACTCCATGGCGATAAACGGCTGCCCTTGGTATTCATCGATATCATGAATGGTGCAAATGTTGGGATGATTGAGGGCGGAGGCGGCGCGTGCTTCGCGCTGGAAGCGCTCGAGGGCCTGAGGGTTCGGGGCCAGACGCGGAGGCAGGAACTTGAGGGCGACGAACCGGCCCAGCTTGGTGTCCTCGGCCTTGTAGACCACACCCATCCCGCCACCCCCGAGCTTCTCGAGGATGCGGTAGTGCGAAATCGTCCCGTTAATCATTGAAAATTCTTGATCAACACCGCGTCGGTGGTGTCGGTGCCGCGTGAGAGGGCGAGGCGCCCATCGCGGGACCAGTCGAACCAGAAAATCTCGTCGGAAGTGAAATGCGTCATAGGCTTCGGCGGACCGCCCGCGACTGGCTGTTCCCAGATATTACCCACGCCATTCACGCTGTTGATGAAAGCGATGGCTCGACCATCGGGGGTCCAATGAAGGAGGATGTCATGGCGGGGAGTCCCGGCAGTAGCGGGCAGCGGGAAAACCTTGACCGGTTGGCCTCCCGCGAAAGGGATGATCGCCAGGCTGACTGGTTGATCTGGGCTGGGAAAGTAAAAACAGGCGATCCACTCTCCGTCCGGGGAGACGGATGGATTCTCCGAGCCGTAGTCCGTCAACTCAGAGGCTGGGCCGCCTTCACTCGGAACCTTCATCAGAAAATACTTGCCGCTCTCAGCCCGTGTGAAAACCACCCACCGGCCATCCGGCGACACGGCGGGACTGAGGTCCACCTTACCGTGGGTAAGCTGTTTCAGGTTGCTACCGTCCATATCCATTCGCCAGATGTTGACCCCATTTATATCAAAATGCTGGAAGGCAATGAAGCCGCCTGGCAGAGAGACAACGGGGTAAATGGAAGTCGAGGATCCTTCGTAGTTGGTGAGCCTCTGGGGGTTCGAGCCGTCTGCTCCCATCTCCCAAAGATTGTAGCGTCCGTTAAAAACCGAGTAATAGACAATTTTCCCGTCAGGCGTCCATGCCAAGCCGGCTTGGCCGTCGCGGGTCTGGTTCGTGGCGCTCAAGGTCTTGGCTTGGGACTCTTTGCCTGGCGCGGCGACCTGGAGGGTGGCAAGAATGTGCTCCTGGAGGGCCAGCAACGTCTTTCCGTCCGCGCTCGCCCGAACTCCCGTGTACCTCGAAAGGTCGTGAATGATTTGCCGGGCCCCGCCTCCCTCCAATGAGACTTCGTAAAGCTGAAAGGAAAAGGACCCTAACTGAAAGCCCGACACGACCAGGTCGCGGCTTCCCGGGAGCCACGCGAGATCCCCGATCAGGAGCCAAGTTGCGCCCGCCACCGGCTGGGCCTCGCCACCTTCCGCCGCGATGGTGGTCAAAACCGCGTGGGTACGCCGGTGAACGAAGGCGAGGGTCTTGCCATCCGGAGACCACACGACGCGGGCCGGAATGATGAAGTCGGGCTGCTTATAGGATGCCAACACCCGCTCGCCAGAGCCATCCAGCGAGGCGGTCAACAAGAAGCTGTCCTCGCCAGCCGCGGTCCCCCGCACAAAGGCGAGCCGCTGACCATCAGGCGAAAATGCGGGCGGGCCGGAGATCCCCCCCAGTATCTTTCTGGGAGTTCCGCCCAGGAACGGCACCTGGTAAAGATTGCCGCTAGGTTTCAGGGCGTTTTGGCGGACGAAATAGACGTAGCTGCCACCCGGCGAGAACGCCAGGCCGGGGCAAACATCCTCGCCCAGGCTCGCAATCTGGACGTCACTGTCCGTGGCCAGTTGCTTCAGCCAGAGGCTTTGCTTGCCTCCCATTTCCCGCACGTAGGCCACATACTTGCCATCCGGTGAGATGTCCGCGACCTGGACGTCGCCGCTGTCCGTCACACGCGTAAATTCCAGCCCGGCGGGGGACACCGGCGCATGGCTCGCGGCGCGATAGAGGGCATAGATGAGGGCGGCAGCGATCACGATCCCGGCAGCCATCAGTGCGAGGATGCCCTTCTTGTGGCGCTTCACCAGGCCCGCGATCATCTGCGAATCGGAGCTATCGCCCGTAGCGCCGGCATCTTGACGGCTCGCGCTCTCGCTGCCGGAACCGAGGCCAGGCACAAGGCCTGCCCCTACGTCGCGTTCACCCGCCGAGGTCTGCCCTGGGCGGAGCGAAGGAACGCCCCGCCCTGAATCCGTATCGCGCTTTAACCGCTTCAAATCGGCGCGCATTTCGGCGGCACTCTGGTAGCGCAACTCGCGATCCTTTTCCAGCGCTTTGGTGATGATCTCCTCCAGCTTCGGAAGCAACTGCGGATTCAGTCGCAGAGGCGGCGTGGGGGCTTCGTGCAGAATCGCGCCGAATATCGCCGCCGACGTGCTGCCGGGAAAGGGTGTACGCCCCGTCGCCATCTCGTAGAGCACAGCCCCAAAGCTGAACAGGTCCGTGCGCGGGTCTAAGTCCTCGCCCCGCGCCTGCTCCGGAGACATGTAAGCCACCGTCCCCATCGTCACGCCCGGACTCGTGAGGTGCTCGTGGTCTATGGACGCGGTGGGCGTCTCCCCTGGGAGAGCAGGCATCTTGCCCGCATCTTGACCGTCTCCACGAACGGCGGGCGGAACGCCGGCGCTCCCGGCGAGTTTCGCCAGGCCGAAATCCAGAACCTTCGCCTGCCTGCGGGTGGTGACGAAAATATTCGCCGGCTTGATGTCACGATGAATGATCCCCTTCGCATGCGCCGCGTCCAGCGCGTCGGCAATCTGGATCGCAAAATCAAGCAGCTCATCCGTCTTCAGGGGCTTCGCCCCGATGCGATGCTTGAGGGTCTCGCCCTCCAGCAACTCCATGGCGATAAACGGCTGGCCCTCGCATTCGTCAATGTCATAAATGGTGCAAATGTTGGGATGATTCAGGGCGGAGGCGGCGCGAGCTTCGCGCTGGAAGCGCTCGAGGGACTGACCGCCCGGGGCCAGACGCGGAGGCAGGAACTTGAGGGCGACGAACCGGCCCAGCTTGGTGTCCTCGGCCTTGTAGACCACACCCATCCCGCCACCCCCGAGCTTCTCGAGGATGCGGTAGTGCGAAACCGCCTCACCGATCACGATGGGAAAACCCTCCCAAACGTTGCCCCATCATAAGTCGCAGTTGATGCCTAGTCAAGCAACAAACGAACAGCAACAAACGAACAGTAACAAACGAATACGGGCTTTTCGGCCTTTCGTTTTGGACTTTGGGTTGGGCAGGGCCTGCGCCTGCAGCTCATTTTGGACGGTGATTGGCGCCAGATCTTAAGTCCTGTATTCCAAAGGCGCCCGGCGCAAGGTGGTGCGGTTGTCGGTTGCTGGCGGGAAATCGCCAAGTAACTCGCTAATCTTTGTTGGATGGTCGGGTGCTCCCAACAGCTATGGGTATACCCTCGGCGACAACGCACGAGTAGTCCGCGAAGGTGCGAACCAGCCGCCCGGCTGCGGCTCAGGTGGGCCGAAATTGAGTTCTTTGTCCAACGTGGCGCTGACCGTGTTCGATCCGTTGTTGGATGCCCTGAGGTTTATCACGCTCAGTCCGCGACCTCAGATGGCGGGCGAGGCAGCCTTGACCCGCTTCCCCATACTCAATCTGCGATTCGACGGAATCGTGCTTGTCGCCGCGAGCTTACCTGCTGTTTGACGGAAGCGTGTAATAGTCGTAGGTGGTTTTCCAAACGAATTCACTGCCCGGTTTAATTGTCATGGCCACGAAGGGCTCCGCTGCCAGCACGGTCCTGATCGACCACAGGTTGAGTTTCGAGAGCGGATGGTCCCCAGTTATCCTCACGCCGGCGCCAACTCTCCGGTTCTCAATCCGGATCTCGTTGTCTCGTGGACTATCGCCGAAACCCTCGAGCAGGGTTTCCACAACCTCCTCGTTCTGCAGCACCTTCGAGTAGACAACCCGATTTCCGCGGATCTGGGCAAGTTCCTTCCTGGGTGGGTTGGGCGACCGAATTTGGAACGGAACCGTGATAACGAAATCGGGTCCGAGAGCCTGCTTGTCAAGAACGAGGAAATTGTGATTGTACACGGAGCTCTGAATGGTTCGGCGGCCAGTATTCCTAAGGTGATGCTCAACCACCATTTCCGCCTTGCCCGCTACGAGCCGGATAACTTTCCGGTAGATATAACCATAGCCCGAGGACGCATCATTCAATTCTTGAATGAATTCAACGGAGTGGCGATGCGCTTCCACCGTCCATCGACCTGGGTTCACCATCTCGTACTGCTTCACAAAGTCATAGTTGGCATCGTCCTTTCTAAGCACGCCCACCCCGATCTTGATAAATGTCCCGCCCACCCTGGCTTCATCCCAACCCAGAGCTGTCCCGTTGGTCTGGAATTCGTCAACGGGACCTGAGTCCGCCGAACAAGGCGAGGCGATGATCAGGTTCCCGAAAAACCGGTAGTCGTGAACTTTCGGATCCACGCTGTCGAACCACGGTCCATAATATTCGTGACCATGGTATTCCAGGCTGCCAATCGTGCCTGACCAGTCAAACCGCGTACCGCGATAGTATCCATTCTTCGCATTGGGAAGGTACAACTTCACGCGGATTTGAGCGTTTGATATCTCGACTTGCGGGAATTTGGATGCAGACGCTCCCGAGGCAACCGCAACACTAATCGACGCAGCGCACATCAGTGCCGCGGCTAAGGTCAAGCACATAAGGCGTTTCCTCATCTCCACCTTCGCCGAACTCTTTCGCTTTGGTACAACTGCCGGCAGCCAGTATACTCTGGGTGACAACGCTTGCAAGGAACTTGTCCGAGGGAAGACGGCGAGCCTTCAGCCTATCGCCGTCGCCGCTTTTTCAGTGAAGGGCATCACGCCGCACGGTCACCATGAATCGCCGTATGAAACTGACCCAGATCGATCAGCTCTGGGCGGCGGACCGCGGGCAGCGATTCTGCGCATCCGATCGCTGTTTAATACAAGGGCGGTTCTCGCCAGCTACCGGTAACCGAGCCGATGGGGCAGGGACTATTTGCCACCGTGAGCACGCACTGCTTCCTCGTCAGGTGTCTGTATCCGAGTTTCAAAAGAGCTTCAAGACTGCCTCCAGTCCTGCACACGAGCCCGTCGCAAAAAAAGCTTGACAGGGAACCATAAGGTTCCATATCATCCCTCCATGGGGAACTGATCTGTTCCCTATCGTTCAGATGAACGATGACGTCGTTTTCAAGGCATTGGCGGATGCAAGCCGCCGGCAACTCCTTGACCGTTTGCGCGGCAAAAATGCGCAGACGCTGGGAGAGCTGTGCGAGGGGTTAAAGATGACCCGTCAGGCAGTCGCCAAGCACCTTGCGGTTCTTGAACGCGCAAATCTGGTGTCGTGGAAACGCCAAGGCAGAGAAAAGCTTCATTTCATTAATCCAGTGCCGATCAACGAAATTGCCGACCGCTGGATCAGCAAATTCGAACGCGGCCGTCTTCAGGCGTTGAGCGATTTGAAAAGAAATCTTGAAGGAAAGAAGAAAGGATAGGGACTATGGAGAAAACAGAATTCGTTTATGCAACGTACATCCGCACCACGCCGGAAAAACTTTGGGAAGCATTGACGAGCGGCGATTTCAGCGAGAAGTATTGGTTCGGTTTTCGAATCGAACTCGAATTGAAGGCCGGTGGAACGGTTCGCATCCTCCCGCCAAAAGGGATGGAACAGCATGGCGATCATGCTGGCAAGGTACTGGTCTGTGAACCGTGCCGCAAGTTGGTCTATACCTGGAACCCCAAGGACGAGCCGGAAGTCGCTCAAAAGCGCGATGCGCCTTCCCGCGTCACCTTTGAACTCACGCCGATGGGTCCGCACGTCAAGCTCCGTCTGATTCATGAAAACCTATTGCCCGAGGATCTCGAGAAAGACCCGAACACATTTAGGGGTATCAACAACGGGTGGCCGGCTGTCATTAGCGGTCTGAAGAGCCTGCTTGAGACCGGCGAAGAGATAAAGCTCTCTGCTCCTAAAGTGGCGGCAGAATGATGAACGAACGGAATGCGAAAGCTGACCTCGGGCCCGTGCGCGATGAGGGCTTCATCGGTCGAAGCGAGGCGGCCTACGGGAGCGCAGAACATTGGGAGCGCGCGCTCGGCGGGCTCGGGCCATACGGATGTCGGTGTTGTCCCGGCTGAAATGATCCGCCTGACCCTCGTAGGTAACCTGGATGAAACCGCCAACGTGATCCCCCATCGAGCCCGCAAGAAACAGGCTGGCACTTTGAGGCAGTTCAAAACTTCCATTCTGGCTGCCGGGTGTGGCACGATCTTTAGTCTGTTGGTTGACCTGAATTGACTTGGAGGACGAAGACAACACCCACCTCCAGTGTAGGTAACTAGCCGATGGTCTTACCGCCCACCAAATGGCTTCTCCACATCCGAAAGTGCGAGCAATTTGGCCGATCTTTGGCGGTGCGTCTTTAACGAAAGTTCTCGATCAGAATAATGCGCGACGCCACATCGTCAAATTGCGGATAGATGGCCCAGTCGCCGCCGGGAGCTATGGACAAGCCGGTCACGGACGAGACCATGCGCGGATCTTTTTCGAGCTGCGCCACCTGGCGGATCCCTCCCGTGCTCAAGTCCAGCCGATTAAGCGTCGCATGAGGCCTGGCTTCCGCGTCCACGAAGTAGAGAAACTGCCCCGCGATTGTCCAAAGCCGGTACGTTTCCCTGCCAAGGACCAGCGATTCAGCTCCACCCCCGACCGGCATCTTCCAGATACCAGGTTTAGCCTTCTCACCAACCAGAAGGGAGGGCGGCTTGCTAAAATAAAGCCATTTTCCGTCCCGGGACTCCCTGGCCTCGAACCCGCCCGTCCGGGTCACTTGCACGGCTGTTCCGCCCTCGACAGGGATTTTCCAGATCTCAAGATCTCCAGCGTTGCTTCGGCAGAAGTAGAGTGACCCCCCGTCGCGCGACCAGCTTGGCACAAAAGCGTCCATCTCCGGGGGAGTCACGCGGCGGTGGCGCTCCTCCTTCCGCGCCAATCACGAACACACCGGACTGCGCGCCTGGCCTAGAGTCAAACGCAATCCAGCGGCCGTCTGGAGACCAGCGCGGAGTGCCTGAGAAGCTTCGGAGAGATGTCAATTGGAGCGCGTCCGACCCGTCCGCTTTGGCCACCCAGATTTCAAAGTATCCCGAGGCATCGGATTTGTACGTGATCCTCTGGCCGTCAGGAGAAAGCTCGCTGTCGTCCTGCTCGCTAGCCCCAGAGATCAGCTTTGTGGCCCGGCCTGTTCCCCCTCCTGAAGGCCCTATTCGGATGCGCCAGATATTGACGTTGAAATGGGCTTTCGTGTAGGCCAGTAGACGCCCGTGCGGCGAAACCGCAGGCGAAAAGGCATTTTCGCCGGCCCCGGGCACTGGCTCGACGTCGCCTCCGGAAAGCGAAACCTTCAACAGCGTCCGAAGGCCGGAGCGCGCTGAAGAAAAAATAAGGGCTCGGCCGTCCGGCGTCCACGCCAGCCCAGAAATCACGGTCCCGTCCGCCAGCAATCGACGCGCCTCGCCGCCATTGAGGTCTTGCACATAAATGTCGGCTCCCTCCGGGTTTGACCAACGAGCGAACGCCAACCGCCGCCCGTCAGGAGAAAATGCCGGGTCCGAGTCACCCCAACCCCCTGCGGGGGGCTGCGTGACTTGGCGCTTCTCCCCGTTCTCCTCAGAAACCAGGACAATGGCTGATGGCCGCCCCAGTTGTATAGCCAAGGATTTGCCATCCGGAGCCCAGGTTAGAAACCGGTCCCCTTCCCCCACCAAATCCATCTCGGCGAGACGGCGCTCCGGTCCGCCCAGAGCCGGAATGGAGATCACTTCTTCACTGCTGCCGCTCGATCCAGACCGAAGAAAGGCAATGTAGCGTCCGTCAGGCGACCAGGCCGGGTCGAAGTCAGAATGCGCGTCGTGAGTGAGTTGCAATGGAGCGCCGGCGCCGATGAGCTTGACGTAGATGTGGAACGTATCCCCACTTCCGCCGTTCCACAAGTAAGCCAACTGGCTGCCGTCGGGCGAAAATGCCGCTTGACCCTCACGACCCGAAAGGCCGCTGAAGGGCACAATTCGCAGTGGGCCCGGTGGCTTGGGGGCGCTGCGGCTGAGCATCAGCCAGGTTCCCGCGGCCACCGCGATGAGTGCCAGCCCTCCCAGCAGCCCGATGAGCCTGGAACGCTTCCGCGTGTGCGGCAAATGAAGTGCGCCCGGGACGCTGCCGGCGGTTGCCCCGGGGGTGGCCGCGCTCTCAGCAGCAACCCGACCTGAATCCGTGTCACGCTTCAGGCGCTTCAGATCGGTGCGGATCTCTGAGGCGTGCTGATAGCGGAGGTCAACATCTTTCTCCAGCGCTTTCAGGATGATTTCTTCAAGCTTGGGCGCCAGACTCGGATTGAGCTGGAGCGGCGGCGCTGGAGCTTCAGCAAGAATCTGGTGACAGATTACCGCGCCGGTGGCGCCATCGAACGCAGCGTGTCCAGTGGCCATTTCATACAGCACAGCGCCAAAACTGAACAGGTCTGTGCGCGGGTCCAGTTCTTCGCCTCGGGCTTGCTCAGGTGACATATAGGCGATGGTGCCCATCACGGCGCCCGGGCTGGTGAGATGCTCGTGGTCTATGGAGGCGGTGGGCGTGTCGCCTGGGAGAGCAGGCATCTTGCCCGCATCTTTACCGTCTCCACGAACGGCGGGCGGGACGCCAGCGCTCCCGGCGAGTTTCGCCAAGCCGAAATCGAGAATCTTCGCTTGCCTGCGGGTGGTGATGAAAATATTCGCCGGCTTGATGTCCCGATGAATGATGCCCTTTTGGTGGGCCGCGTCCAGCGCGTCGGCAATCTGGATGGCGAAATCAAGCAGCTCATCACTCTTCAGGGGCTTCTCCCCTATGCGATGCTTGAGGGTCTGCCCCTCCAGCAACTCCATGGCGATAAAGGGCTGGCCTTGGTATTCATCGATGTCGTGAATGGTACAGATGTTGGGATGATTGAGGGCGGAGGCGGCGCGAGCTTCACGCTGGAAGCGATCGAGGGACTGAGGGCCTGGGGCCAGACGCGGAGGCAGGAACTTGAGGGCGACGAACCGGCCCAGCTTGGTGTCCTCGGCCTTATAGACCACACCCATCCCGCCACCCCCGAGTTTCTCGAGGATGCGGTAGTGCGAAACCGCCTCACCGATCACGATGGGAAAACCCTCACAAACGTTGCCTCGTCATAAGTCACGGCCGATGACGAGTCAAGCAACACTTGTGCCGAATGGTGTCGCCAAGTTTCATCCTACAAACCCGGAGCGAAGTGGCCAGTGGAAGTGAGTCACGATCTCGCCGACAAAGACGGCTGGAGCCGACGCCGCGCCTACGAATACCTGACCTCGCCCAACGAAAAGCGCGATGTCACGGCGATCGTCCTTTACTCGGGATCGAATTGGACGGTGGCCATCGAAGACCTGGGGCAAGCCGTGGAGGAGAAACGCCTAAGCCAAGTGGCGCTGGTTTTCGACGGCTTGCTGCCCAAGGGCTACACTCGGGAGTCGTTTGCCGGCAAAAACGCGAACACGCTCGATCCAACGCGGATCGCCGAATTGACTCGCTTCATCGAGCAGGGCCAAAGGGAGACGGGAGTCCAGGGAGTCGCACTCGGTTTGGTACAGGACGGCAAAGTGATTTTCGCCGACGGCTTTGGAGTGAAGAAACTCGGCGGCCACGAGAAACATGCAGAGCGCCCATGAAACGCCTCGGGCTGGAGCGAACTCAGTTGCCCTGACTGATCGGATTTGGGCGGGATGACGGGCACTCGAGAGTTGTTCCGGACCGGCTTGCGGGCGCTGGCTCTCTCGGCCCGAAAACGGGCAGATTGACGGGCAGCTTAACAGGCGCTTGCGCCACGCCAGGGTGCAAACGTCAGCACTCCCGCGAAAGCTTCGCCATTTGCCCCGGAAGAATTTACTCGTGGGGCTCCAAATTCTCTTCGGACCCGGCATCGCTCGAATGCACGTAAAGGACACAAAGCACGAGCTTAAGTTTGCAAGTGGACTCTGGAATCTGAGTTGCACGAAGGAGTTTACAGTTTTTTCGTCTCCTCGGGGTTGGCGCTGATGCGCGGAGCCAACTCCGGGGCGGAGGGGTGACTCCAGGCAGGAGGTTGCTCTGATGAAAGCCCTTCGTGTCCCTCTCGCATTCTTCGCTGCCACTCTGATCGCGTATGCTGTGACGCTTGCGCCTGAGCCCGCTCTATCGCAAAGCCGAATAACTGGCCGTCAGGATGCAAAAAGTTCTCCCGCGCCTCAACAGAATTCGAAGCAGGGGCAGCCCGAAGTCTTCCTGGGAAAGATCATCCAGAAAGGCAGCACGTACGTTTTGAAAGACATCAGCACGGGCGCAAGGTACGAGCTCGACGCTCAGACCAAGGCATCGCACTACGATGGAAAGAGTGTCACGATCACCGGCGTTCTCGATCCAAGAAATGACATCATCCACGTGGCGACGATCAAGCTGGACAACTCGTAGCGCCACGGGGCAATCCGATCGCATTCCTGCAACACAGCCCGCGGCTGGCGTGAAGAGAGACGCGGCGACCGGGTGGTGGAAACGCTCGGCGTCGCTGAGGCGCCCACCTGGCTGCCCCAATCACGGCTCAACAGGCTGCGGAAAAAGTCTTTTGGGAAGTTGACGCAGCGCCGGCTTCCAGCCGGCAACTCGCTTGAATTCAACGGAGGCCGGCAAGATGCCGGCGCACCATTCGCGGCGGCGTTGAGTTTTTCCGCAGCCTGTCAATCCACAACGCACTGGGACTGCGCCTGCGGTGGTTGATTGCCGCTCCGCGCGACGCACAGCGAAAAACGATGCCGGCGGGGTGAAATATCTACCCTGGCGGCCAGTGAAAGGGCCTTCCACCGAGCACGTGGACGTGGAGATGATAAACCGTTTGGCCCGCGCCAGCGCCGTTGTTGATCACCGTCCGATAGCCTCCCTTTCCCAGCCCTCTTTCGCCGGCGAGCCGGGCCGCGACTGCAAGCATGTGACCGAGCAGACCTTCGTCGTTCGCTGTTATGTCGTTTAGAGATTCCAGGTGTTGGCGGGGAATGACGAGCAGATGGACCGGAGCCTGCGGATGAATGTCTTCAAACGCCACCACGGTTTCATCTTCATAAATCATCGCCGCCGGGGCCTCGCGTCCGGCGACCCGGCAGAAGACGCACGACTTCATCGGAGGTTCTTTCCCTTTCTCCCCTCACGGGGCAATGGTGACGTTGAAGTGGTTGAGCAGCGTTCCCTCGGCATAGGCCAGATTCACCACCGCAAGCTGATAGCCCACTTCCGCCTGGACCAGGCTCTCTTCTGCGGTGGCAAGCTGCGTCTGCGCAGCCAGAACAAAATAGACCTGAGAGCTGCCCAGCCGGTATTCCTCCTGCTGCGCCGCCAGATTCTTTCGGGCAAGATCGCGCGAAGTTTTGGCTGCCGCCAGCGCCAGCTTGGATTCTTCGAGCTGTTCAATGGCGTTGGTGACGTCTAACTGAACGGCCTCTTGTTGCTGGCGCATTGCGTATAAGTCATCTTCTCTCGCCACCATTGCCTCACCCAACGCCTCTTCCGCGGAGTGATTCTTGATGGGCAGCGTCAGCGTCAGGCCCACACCGTAGGTGGGATATTTGAATCTGAACAACTGGCTCAGACTGCTTCCAAACCCGCCCGTGATCAGAGCCGGCGGAGGGCCGGGAAGCAACTCATCGCCTCCAATACCGTTCGACGCATACGTTCCCTGGAGGGAAAGATTCGGCAGCAGTTGGTTGTGCTGGTAGCGAATGGTGGTTTCGTCGGCTTCCAGTTTGTCGCGAAGCGCCAGAATTTCCGGCCGCCGCTCAAGCGCCTCTTTCAGGATCGAGGCTGGATCAACGGTGAGCAGCTTGCCCTGAGGATTCGGATTTTCCACCAACTTGAGCGGAAGAGAGTTCACATAAGGATCAAGATCCGCTCCGATATCCTGGCGAAGCTGCGCCTCAGCTTGCTTCAGCACGTATTCCTGCTGGATCACCTGCACCTTCACCTGGGCCACCTGAGATTCCGATTGGTAGATATTCAGCGGGGAGATCGCGCCAAGCTTGAGCGACCGTTCATCGTGCTCGTAGCTCGCCTGCGCTTCCGCCTGCTGGCTTTCGGCCACGATGAGGCTCTCCTGGGCTTCGATCACGCTCCAATAGTCGCTCGTCACCCGCTGAAGCGTGCTATCGACGCTTGCCTCGAAGTTCGATCGCGACTGCGCCAGGTTTTTCTGCGCGATGATGATGGGCGCGCGGTTGGCGAACAGCCCGCGCCCGCGCAGCAAAGGCTGTGTTACTTGGAAAGTCAGCGTCGAGGAGAGATAAGGATTGAGAAAATAGAACGTACTGTTGGTGACCCCTTTGCTCCCGTCGAATCCTATCGTGTAGTTCGTGCCCGTCTGGAACGTCTGAGAGTACTGAGACTGAAAGAACTGCTGATAGGAACTTGTCGTTGTAGCTCCCTGCAACGTATTCGTGGCGGGAATGGCGCTGCGTGAAGAGGTAAAGCTATCGGTCAAGGACGGGTCAAAGGGAGCATACGCCCCTAGGACATTAACCTGCGCCTGGTCCACCTGCAGACGATTCATGCGGATGCTGGTGTTATTCAGAAGAGCCAGCCTGACGGCATCATCGAGTGTAAGTTGGAGCTTACCGCTCACAATATAGTCGTGCAAGGCCTTGGGCCCGGGAACGCTCGATAAGGGCGGCGGCGTCGTCCAGAGCTGCCTGAAGTAATGCGGCTCCGGAAACGTCTGCGATGTTCCTCGCGCCGCAAAGATCAAAAACAATGCCACCAACATCGCTGAACGTTTCATCGTGCTTTCCTTTGATGTTCAATGAGGATTGAAAAGCGCTGGCCGTTCACCACTGAAAAAACGCGGGCTCATTCATATCGAAGCGCTTCCACCGGATCGAGCCGCGCCGCCTTCGTCGCGGGATAGATGCCGAAGGCCAGGCCGACGGAGACCGACACCAAAAATGCCAACAGGATGGAGCTTGCAGTGACGATGGTGGACCAACCCGCCAGCCACGCGATGAGGCGGGAGATCCCGAAGCCGAAGCCAATTCCAAGGGTGCCGCCTACAAAGGAGATCAGCGTCGACTCCGTCACAAATTGCCGGATAATGTCCGCGCGCCGCGCGCCAATCGCCCGCCGGACGCCGATCTCATGAGTGCGCTCGAGGACGGTGGCCAGCATAATATTCATGATGCCGATGCCACCGACCACCAGCGAGATGGAGGCAATGGCCACCATCACGATGTTGAAAATGCGGCGCGTGTTCTGCTGCTGCGCCAGAAGCGCTGCCGGTACGATCACGCTGAAGTCACCTGCATCGTGGTGCGTCGCGTTCAATATGCCGCGAATGATCTCCGCCGCGGTGTTGATGGCAGCTCCATGGCGCATCTGCAGGTAAATGCCATCAATTTCGTCCTTATATCCGGACGTCGCATCCGCCAGCCGATAGATGACCGAGCCCAGCGGCACGTAGACGAGATTGTTTAAGTCTTGCCTTGGCAGCCCCGGAAGATTCGCCTGGAGCGCCAACTCGGACCCGGCCACTCCGATCACGTGAAACCACTGATCGTCTGCCTTCACATATCGCCCGATGGCGTTTTCAGGTCCAAAGAGGCTCGTTTTTGCCCCCTGTCCGAGCACGCAAACGGGAGCCGAGCGCGCCGCTTCCTGCCGGGTGAAAAACCGGCCCGAAACCACCCTGAGACTCGCGATCTGCTCATAATCCGGGTTCACGCCATAAATGGCAGGTGTGGCGCCCGTGGGCCGCGGAATCATTTTCGAGGGTGAAAACCGTTTGCGAGCGGTCGAAAGCGCGATGCCGGCGACGTTGGATCGAATGAGCCGCAGGTCCTGGAAGGTGAGTCCTGGGGAGAGCCTGCGAACTTTTTGAAGGCTCTGATAGCCGCTCGCTTCCTTGGCTTCGACAATCAGGTTATCGACGCCGAGTTGCTCGATGTAGGCCATCGCCTGTTTTTGCGCTCCGGCCCCGATCGAGAGCATGGAAATGACAGCGGCCACACCAAAGATCATTCCCAGCATCGTTAAAAACGAGCGCATCTTTCGGACGCGCAGGTTGTCAAGCGCCAGCCCCACTTCGGGGATAACGGGGGCCCTCCGGTGTGAGGGCGCGGGAGATGCCAGGATTCGAGCGCCGGCCATGCTACCCGCCTCCGGAAAGTGATGTGGCCGGCCCTTGCGACGGCCCGGAAGCGGCTCCCTGTTTCTCCCTGGGATCCGCCAGCGCCACCACCGTTCCGCTGGATACGCCTTGAATCACAGTTTCAGTGGCTGTTCGGTATCGAATTTTCACCGTCCGCGCCAAGAACTTGCCATTCTCCCTCACAAACACCACCGGATTGCCGTATTGCTGGAAAATGGCCTGGGGCGGAACGAAGAGCGCACGCTTGATGGGATTGCCGTAAATGACCACGTGGACCGAATCGCCGGGATGAAGATCCGCCGCCGGCTGTGTCAATCGGATGGTCAAGCTGAACTTCGGCACGGCTCCAACGTCAGCAAAGATGCCCCCGTTTGAAGCAAAGCCGGAAATCGTCTGGATCGTTCCTTCGAAAGCCTTCCCCTGAAGTGAGTCCACCTGGACCTGAGCGCTCTGGCCGATGCGGATGTCGCCCCGATCAGCTTCATCGACGGAAGCGCGAACTTCGAGACGGCCCGGATCGATCACGTCTGCTACCGTCACGCCCGAAAAGGCCGAGTCACCCACGTGGAAACGGGGTATCTGCATGCCGGGAGTGATAAAGCCGCCCACCGCCCAATAGTCTTCCTTCAAGTCCATCACGCCGTTAATGGGCGAGCGCACCGCGAGGTTCTTGAGATTCGACTCCGCCTGTTGAATGGCGAACAGGGCTTTCTGGCGGTTCTGCTCGTCCACGGCGAGCGTCGCCTCGTTGGTCTCAGCGTGAGATTTCACGTCCGCGTTAAGCTCGGCCAGCGCACGTTTTGCCTGATCGAGCGCCAGGATATTTTTCTGGGCATCGATGGCGCTTAACAATGGGTTGGTTTTCACCACCAGTTCCGCCTTATCCACCTCATATTGGTCAGCCAGCAGTCCCGAGCGATCCTGTGATTCCTCTACCGCTGCGTTATCCTTGGCCTCCATCATCTGCTGATCGGCTTCCTGAAGCTGCGCCTGTGCTTGTTGGAGGTTGTACTCTTCCGCCGAGGGGTCGAACGCCATCACCACTTCGCCCGCGTTCACCGCTGTCCCTTCGGGCAGCAGCTTGATGATTGCGAGCGAGCTTCCTGAGACGCGAGGCGCGACAAGATGCGCAATCTTTTTCGCCGTCAAAGTGCCCGTGGTATAGACCTTCAGGGCGACGTTGCCTTCTTTAACGAGCGTTGTGGGAATCGTCTGCACGGGGCCGCGAAGACGCCGCAAGCTCGCATAGCCCTCCAAACCCGCAAAAGCGAGAAGGACCGCCGCGATAACGATCCACACGGGTTTCCTCATACAACGGTCAGCGGCTAAGGACTGCGCCCGACGGGGGAACGCTGAGCGCCACTTTCTCTCCCGGCATCAACCCACTAAGGACTTCCAGCTTGCCGTCGCTGGGCCGGGAAACCTGAATCACTCGCTCGGCGAATTTCGACCCTTCCGCAACATAAGCAACGGTTTCACCCAACACCGGAAAAGCCGCCACAGCGGGAATCAAAATCGAGCTCGGCACTTTTGCCACGGCAATCCGCAACGTTACGCTCATGCCCGGCCGCAGCCGCGAGTCCGTCTGATCTAATTTCGCATGCAAGTCGAAATTGCGCGCCGGTGGCCAGCCCGAAGAGAAATCCGTCTCCGCGAGCGTGCTGATGCTCTCAATGCTGCCGGTAAATACACGGTCGGGCACCGCATCCACGCGAATCCTCACGGCCTCGCCCGGTCGCAGCTCTCCCCGGTCCACTTCACTCACGCGCGCGTCCATTCGGAGCGTGGAAAGATCGGGCAGCTCCGCAACCTGCGTTCCCGAGCCAACTTGATCGCCGGGCCGGTAGGTGGGCGCATCGTCCCTCCAGGGAGGATTGGGAAGCAGCGTGATGACGCCACCAATCGGCGCATTCACCGCTAAGGCGGCAATTTGTTTCTCGGTCTGTTGAACGTCAAACTCCGCTTTATCGTGCGGCGCGACTTTTTCCTGAACGGAGGCTGCTCCGTCCGCTTGATCGGATTTAAGCTGCTGCTGGGCCTGGACGAGCGCTTGCTGCGCGTCGGCAACCGCCAGCGCGTTCTCTTCTCCCTGAATCTTGGAAAGAATGGCTTGCTGGCTTGCGCTAAGTTTCGCCTGATCGAGCGCGTATCGCGCTTTCATAACGGCGGTGACGTCTTTTTGCCCGGTCAGAAGCGCCTTGGCTTTCGCCTGGCCAATGGCCGCTTGCGCCTGATTCAAGGTCACTTCATCCTTGTGCAACGTTTGGACCAGGGTTGAAGCGTCAAACTGCACCACAGCTTCTCCTTGCTTGACGATGGAACCGTTGGGCACGAGCTTCAAAATGCGGATTTGAGAGCCTGTTTGCCGGGGAGCGCGGATGGCGATGGAGCGAAGTGCTATGCAGGAACCACGCAGCTCCAGGTATTTTGTGAAGACGCCCCGGGTGACGACCACTGTGGGAACGCGGGGAGAAGAGCGACCGAAACGCGTGGTCCCTAATCCGATCGCCACAACGGCAGTGGCCAATACTCCCGCTCCTATCCAACGCCGTTTGCTGCGCTTCGCCATGGATCCCTCCCATCGAGCCGGCCTGCTCGTACCCTGCATCGAAAAAAACTTGACGTTTCCGCGCAGCGACGGTCCACCAGGCGGAGCTAGCCTTGGAAAAACGCCGCAGCGGACTGCCAGCAGACGGCGCTACTTCACCTTGCGCTCCACCAAATCTCCTGCTCTCAGACCGCTTTCAATGACCGCTTGCGTATCACTCAGCGAGCCGACCGTTACCGCTTGTTTCTGGAAACCAAGAGCGCTCTTTACCCGAACGTACGCACGGCCGTTTTGCCGAAGAATCGCATCACGCGGAATCAGCAGAACGCGCGAAAGCTTCTCAAGCTGGACGTCGACGGAGGCGGAAAGGTCCGGCATCAATCGCGGATCGTGGCCGTCGACGAGCGCGACGGCCGCCAGAGTGAGCAATTTGTCAGAGAAGTCACTAGGTTCTGCAATCGGAGAAATGCTTTCAATCGTTCCCGAAAAACGTAATTTCGGATAGGCATCCATCCGAATCACCGCGGGTTCGCCAACCTTCACGTAGGGCGCATCCAACTGGTTCACGTTCAGGTGAACCTCCATCCGGTTCGGATTCACAATTCGGATGAACGGGGCGCCCGGCCGGACGGAATCCCCCACCTCATACGGGCCCATCGTGTTCCCTTTCCACGTGGTGTTGATCACGACAATGCCATCCGCAGGCGAACGCACCGTCATCTTCTGTTCGTTTTCCTTCGCTTGAGCCATGGCAAGTTGCTGCGCTCTGGCTTGAATTTGCAAGTCGCGAATGCCCGCAGCGGCGGATTGGCGCTTCAACGCATAGCTCAAGCGCAACTCCTTGAGCTTCCCCTGGTCCTCTTTCAGGTTCAGTTCGTTGGTTTGCACCTGGTTAGGCGAGAGAATCGGGTCTTTAAGAATTTCCAGCCGGTCTTTGGCGACCGCATCCTCTGCTGTCTTGAGATCTGTATTGTCTTTGGCCTCCGCCGCTGCTTCGTCCGCCCTTTTGGCCGCGACCTGATCCAGCAAGCCTTGATAGGTGGACTGAGCAGTTTGATAATTCTGTATCTGCGTCTCGTCATCAAATTCCGCGACCAAGTCGCCGTTTTTGACGCGCGTGCCCGAAGCCGCCAGACGTGTGAGCACCAATTGTCCGTCACTGCCACTTCCAATGGTCTGCGGCGCTGGGATACCTAAGGCATTCACTGCCTCCAACGTTCCGGTCAGGCGAAGGCTTCGGATGAAAGTGGTGCGGGTCACGGTGGCAGTCTGCAGGATAGGTCCGGTGAGAGAACGGCTTTGCCGGGCTCGGGTCAAAAGACCCCAGACGATTAAGGCAAGACCAACCGCGGCCACGAAGCCAAGCGCAAATCCCTTGGTCTTTCGCGTCTTCGGCGGGAGAGGGGGAGAAATGACCGGAGAAAGTGGTGGATGGACGGCAGGCCGGGGCGCTTCTGTCACCGTACTCTGGTGAATCAGCTTCATCGTGCCCAGTGTTGGCGACGCAAAGCCAGCCGCGCGCATCGCACTCCTTGCGACCCTATGGGCGGCTCAACGCTCGCCGCTAGCTGCCTCCTCCACTCTTGTCACTTCCACAGAAGCAAAATGTTAGCAACCGCTTTGCAGTAAAGCAAAGAGGGTCTTCACCAACTTGTTAGACGGCGGCAGCGCCCATTTTGTTACCCGTGATAATATGATCGGCTCAGGAGAAATCGAACGCGTATGATACACGTCTTTGGGGTCTATTTCAGGACTTCTCTCATCGGATGGATCATCATCGGCCTGCTGGCCGGCTGGCTGGCGGGCCTTTTAGGACGCGGCTCCGGCTTTGGCTGTATCGGGAATCTGCTGATCGGGCTTGTGGGCTCAGTTCTGGGCGGATGGATTTTCTTGAAACTGGGTATCTTTGGCGGCGGCTTCATCTACAGTCTCGCTGCAGCCACGGTGGGTGCGGTGGCCCTGGTGTTGATCGCGCGATTGGTCGCCGGCGGAAAGCGCCAGTGAATTCCCAAACATGCGGAGCCTGCTATGAAATATCGCCGTTTTGGAAGGACAAACTGGAACGTCAGCGAGCTCGGATACGGAATGTGGGGCATGGGCGGCTGGACGGGCTCGAACGACGATGCGTCCCTCCGATCGCTCGAGCGAGCCGTGGAGCTGGGCGTCAACTTTTTCGATACGGCGTTTGCTTACGGCGAGGGGCACAGTGAAAGGCTGCTGGGCAAGTTGATTCGCGCTCATCCCTCCACACGCCTTTATGCCGCAACGAAAATTCCGCCAAAGAATTTGCAGTGGCCCAGCCGCCGCACGTTCACACTCGAAGATTGCTTCCCGCCGGATCACATCGAAGACTACATCCATCGCAGCCTGCGCAATCTGGGTGTCAGCCGCATCGACCTCATTCAACTTCACACTTGGGAAGACGCATGGCTCGCCGACGACCGCTGGAACAGGAAACTCGAAGAAGTGAAGAAGCAAGGCCTGATTGGAGCGATCGGCATCAGCATGAATCGTTGGGAAGCTTGGAACGGAATTGAAGCGGTTCGTGCCGGGGTGGTGGATGCCGTTCAGGTGATTTACAACGTTTTCGAGCAAAGCCCGGACGACGGTCTCGTCCCCGCATGCCGGGAAAAGGACGTTGCGGTGATTGCCCGTGTGCCGTTCGATGAGGGATCGTTGACAGGATCCCTGACCAAATCCAGCCGGTGGCCGGAAGGGGACTGGCGCAACACGTACTTTGTGCCTGAAAACCTGAGTTTGACCGTAGACCGCGTGGAGGCGTTGAAGCCGCTCGTTCCGGCCGGCTCAACACTGCCGGAGCTGGCGCTGCGCTTTATTCTGGCGAATCCCACTGTCGGGACGGTGATTCCCGGCATGCGAAAGCTGGCAAATGTTGAGGCCAATGCCGCCGCGATTGACGCGGGCCCGCTTCCCGCTCCGCTCCATCAGGAATTGCGCAAGCACCGATGGGACCGGCGACCGACGAAATGGTCACAATAGGCAAAGGGGGAGAATGCATCGATTCTTCGCTTGCCACAGCAACCCATCGCGCCCTGCGGCACCCCGAAGGATGAAAATGACCCCCTCACCCGGCGCGTGCGTGCCGCCTCCTCGAAATGCGGCGATTGTAAATCCTGCTCGAGGATTCGTGGGCCTAACGTTTCGGTACAGAACGATGTCTCGCAGATTTGTTAGGCGGGCTGTCAGGCAAACCTGTGCGTTCACGGCGCTCGCCTTCATGATGGTTGCCACCGGCTTTGGCGCGACGCCCAACGCCCGCCAGCTTGCGCAGCTTTTGAGGACCACGGGAGCAAAGCGCGACATTGTGAAGCCACCCCGGGGCTTGCTGAGGCACGAATACCTCGTTCCGAGCGGACCCTATTTCCAGCTCTTTGACTGGGATACTTACTTCATGGGGGTAGCGCTCAGCTACGATCACGTCGGTCGCCCGCTCGCTGATTCCGTCGAGGATTTTCTGGACTTTGTTGGCGCGCGCGCGGATGATCCGGGCTACGTGCCGCGCGAAATCGCTCCGGATGGATTTTGGGCGTTGCCCGAAATGTGCAAGCCTTTCCTGGCGCAGGCAGCGTGGCGCGCTTCTGAAACTATCGGCAACGCAACGTGGCTTCGGCCTTATTACAAGCGGCTTGCCCTTACCCTTCAATTCTGGGAGAACGCGAGGCGGGCGCCGAACGGCCTTTTCCGTTGGTTCGACGGCGTAGAAAGCGGAGTCGACAACAATCCGGCGGTTTCGAATTCGCCCGCTGACGTGACGGAAGGCGTGGATCTGCAGTGCTACATCGATCGCGAATACGAGGCTATGCGGCTGATCGCGCTCGCGCTCGGCAAGCCACAAGATGCGGCGCGCTACGGCCAAAAAGCCGCTGCTCTCAGACGGCGGGTACAGAAGCTTATGTGGGATCCTTCCGAAGGGCTTTATCTCAACATCGACTCCCGCACCGGCCAGTTCGTTCGCATCAAAACGTGGACCGATTTCGTGCCTCTGTGGGCGCGAATTGCCACGCCGGAACAAGCGCAGCGCATGATTCGGCAGCACCTGCTGAACCCTGAAGAATTCTGGGCTCCTTACGGCATCCGCACGATCGCCGCCGATGAGCCGGATTACAATCCGCACAGCGGTTACTGGCGCGGCCCTGTTTGGGTGATTTCGAATGACCTGTTAATGCACGGCCTGATGAATTACGGTTTTCGTAAACAGGCCAGCGAACTGGCCGAGGAAACGGTGACGCTGCTGGTGCGAGACCTCAAGGCAACGGGCGGCATGAACGAGAATTACAACCCGCAGACGGGTGCGCCGACGGCTGCGGGTCACTTTGTAAGCTGGGACCTCTTGGGCGCACACATGCTTCAGGAGGCGCAAACGGGCGCGGACCCGGCGGCGCTCAAGCCGCTCCAATGAAATGTTGGGGAAAATCTGGCGGGCAGCCTGCCGGCTTCAGATCTGTCAACCGCCGCCAGATTGAATTCGTCCGTTCCCGTTGCCGCCAAGGCGTTACGTTTTCGCTGAGGCCGCTCCGGGCGAGCCGAGCTTGGGCGCCAGGACGTCCACAAGCTCTTTCACCGCGCCGGCGCTTTTTTCGAGCGCAGCGCGCTCTTCCCCCGTGAGCCTCGCTTCAAAGATCTTTTCGATGCCTTGCGCCCCCAGCTTCACGGGCACTCCCACAAACAAATTGCGGATGCCGTATTCACCTTCAAGATAAGCGGAACAGGTGAGGACGCGTTTGCGGTCGAGCAATACGGCCTGCACCATCTCCGTTACCGCCGCTGAAGGAGCATAGTAGGCGCTGCCCGTTTTCAAGTACTTCACGATTTCTGCGCCGCCTTGCCGCGTGCGCTTGACGATGGCCTGGATTTTTTCGGCATCCATCAGCTCGGTAAGCGGCAAGCCGGCAACGTTCGTATAGCGAACCAGCGGCACCATGGAATCGCCGTGTCCGCCCATCACCATCGTCACCACGTCTTCCACAGACACCTCAAGCTCCTGCGCTACAAACGTGCGAAAGCGCGCCGTATCCAACACGCCCGCCATGCCCATCACCCGGTTCTTGGGAAAGCCGCTGACGCGCTGCGCCACATGACACATGGCATCGAGCGGGTTCGTGACCACCATCAAAATGCTCTGCGGCGAACCTTCGACCACCTGCTCCACCGAGTTCTTCACGATTTCGTAATTAGCCCAGAGCAAGTCGTCGCGGCTCATGCCGGGTTTGCGGGGGAAACCGGCGGTCAAAACAACGATGTCCGACCCGGCCGTGGGGCCGTAGTCATTGCTGCCAGTCACTTCGATATCACATTTGCGAATCGGGCTTGCTTCAAGTAAATCAAGCGCCTTGCCTTGCGGCACTCCTTCGATCACATCAACCAGCGCGACATCCGCCAGCTCCCTCTCTGCGATGCGAAGCGCGCACGTGGCGCCAACGTTCCCCGCGCCGACAACCGTAACCTTCTTTCTCATCGGTGCCTCCTTGGATTAGCTCCCGCCGTTGACCATCCTTTCGCCGGAGCGCTGACACAAGCCGCGGACAAAAACAGAGGCCGCTGCCCCGCCTGGTAACCAGATTAACCGTGAACGGCCTCTTTCCCGTTCATGTTGCTGATAATCGCCTGCGCGTACTCGCTGGTTTTCAGCTTCACCGCTCCTTCCATCTGGCGATGCAAATCGTAAGTCACGCGCTTCTGCCGGATCGCTTCAGTAATTCCACGCTCAATCAGGTCAGAAGCTTCCTTCCAGCCCATAAACCGGAACATCAGTGAACCGCTCAAAATGACGCTGGATGGATTAATGACGTCCTGGCCGGCATATTTCGGCGCGGTTCCGTGGGTTGCCTCGAATACGCCGTGCTCGTCGCCCAGATTTGCGCCGGGAGCCATACCCAGGCCGCCGATCTGCGCGGCGCAGGCGTCGGAGAGATAGTCGCCATTGAGGTTTGGTGTGGCGATCACGTCGTATTCGTCCGGCCTCAACAGCACCTGCTGGAACATGGAATCGGCGATCCGGTCCTTGACGATCACCTTACCCGGCTTGGTCCCTGCCTCTGCCTCCGTCACACAAACTTCGGAGAACTCCTCTTTCACCAGTTCGTAACCCCAATCGCGAAATGCGCCTTCCGTAAACTTCATGATGTTGCCTTTGTGAACCAACGTAACGTTCTTCCGCCCGTTATCCAGCGCGTATTGAATGGCGCGACGAATGAGGCGCTTTGAGCCCGTTACGCTGATCGGCTTGATGCCGATTCCGGAATCCTCGCGAATGTTCTTGCCCATCGTCTGGTTGAGGAAATCGATCACCCGCTTCGCCGCCGGCGTGCCTTGCTGCCATTCGATCCCTGCGTAAACGTCTTCCGTGTTTTCCCGGAAGATGACCACATCCAGCCGTTCCGGGTGTTTCACGGGTGAAGGAACACCCGGAAAATAACGCACCGGGCGCAAGCAAACGTAGAGATTGAGAAGCTGGCGCAAAGCGACGTTCAAACTGCGGATTCCGCCTCCTACCGGCGTGGTCAGCGGCCCTTTGATGGCGATATGAAACCGTTGGATGGCATCCAGCGTTCCCTGCGGCAGCCATTCCTTGAAGCGCCCGAAGGCGTTTTCGCCCGCAAAAACTTCATACCACACTACACGGCGCTGGCCCCCATAAGCTTCTCTCACTGCGGCATCGAACACGGTCCGCGACGCGCGCCAGATGTCTGGCCCGACGCCGTCGCCCTCGATAAAAGGGAGGATCGGATGATCCGGAACGATGAACTTCCCGTCTCGCACCTCGATGGCCTGCCCGCCGGCAGGTACCGATACACCGTTGTATGCTTCCACTTACACCTCCAGGTTGTGATATTCGCTCTAAAAACTCTGCGACGACCCCTACTGCCACACGCCCTCGCCCCTTTTCCCCAGCGGACAAATTCGCTTGCGCGAGCGGAGCATTGCTAAGGGGTGCGTGAGGACCCGGTGAGAGAGGCGCATCCATGCCAGCGTTGCAGCCTCACCGCGCGGGCGGCGCTGCCGCTGCGCCGCGCTTCTCGATGGGAACAAAATCCCGCGCTTCGTGCCCCACGTAAATCTGCCGCGGCCGCGCGATCTTCTGCTCTGAATCTTGCAGCAGCTCCTGCCACTGCGCGAGCCATCCTACCGTCCGCGGGATTGCAAACAGCACGGTAAACATTGCCGGCTGGAATCCCAGCGCCTGGTAAATGATCCCGGAATAGAAATCGACGTTCGGATAAAGCTTTCGCTTGACGAAGTACTCGTCTTCCAGAGCAATCCGCTCGAGCTCCAATGCGATATCAAGCTTGGGATTACTTCCGGTCACCTTGAACACCTGGTCGGCCGTCCACTTGATGATCCGGGCGCGCGGATCGTAGTGCTTGTAGACCCGATGCCCAAATCCCATCAGCTTTCCATGTCCTGCCTTGACGTGCTCCACGTAGGCCGGCACGCGATCCTTGGATCCGATCTCATCCAGCATCTTCAGCACAGCCTCGTTGGCGCCCCCGTGCAGCGGGCCGGAAAGCGCCGCCGCGGCCGCGGCCACGGAGACAAACGGATCAGCCAGCGAGCTGCCGACGGACCGCATCACGTTTGTGCTGCAGTTTTGCTCGTGGTCTGCGTGCAGGATAAAAAGGATGTCGAGGGCTCGGGCCAGAACCGGGTTAGCCCGATATTTCGGCTCGACCATCTTCCAGAGCATATTCATGAAATTTTCAGTATAGCCGAGGTCGTTGTCCGGATAGACATACGGGAACCCGAGACCGTGCCGGTAAGTATATGCGGCGATCGTGGGAACTTTGCCGATCAGCCGGTAGATTTCCAGCTTGCGAACCTCGGGGTCAAGCACGTTCTTTGCTTCCGGATAGTAAGTGGAAAGCGCCGCCACGGCACTGACGAACATCCCCATGGGATGCGATGCCAGGCGGAAACCTTCCAGAAATTTCTTGAAATACTCGTGAAGCATCGTGTGGTGGGTGATGGCGTCGATCCACGACTTTAATTCGGATTCCGTGGGCAGCTCGCCGTGCAGCAGCAGATACGCCACTTCCAGGAAGCTGCATTTTTCCGCCAACTGCTCGATGGGATACCCTCGATAGCGCAGAATCCCTTTGTCACCGTCAATGAATGTGACGGCGCTCTGGCATGACGCGGTGTTCATGAACGCGGGATCGTAACTCATGACGCCGAAGTCATCGGCGCTCGTCTTGACCGTGCGTAAATCCGCGGCACGAATGGTCCCTTTGAAAAGCGGCAGCTCATAACTCGCGTTCGTTCGGCTGTCCACGACTTTCAGAGTTCCATTTTCCATATGCCTTCCTCCAGAATTGGGTTACACGCAAAAAAGCACTCCGAGGAGCATTGTCGCAAGGGGCGGCGCTCCAGGCAAGGGAGCCGGTCGTGGCATTATTCTGCGCCCTGGCACCTTGACGTGATGCCCTGATTTCTCTAAGGTGTTCTCCGATTTTCTGGAGAAGACCGATTACTCCAGGCACATTTTCGATCGAATCGGCAGAACCAGCTCGAGGCGGCGAAGGACGGGACTCCTGGAAGGCGCGCAACTTGGGGAGCAAGCGGAGGAATTCGGAACTGATGCGCCGGGTTATCAAGGCGCTTCGGAAGCTTGCCACAGGCGCAGTGTAGCCCCGAGCTGGCAGGCGACGAAGTGACGCAGGTCACGCCTGAACGTGATGATGTTTACGGATAAGTCATATGCCAGGAATTCTGAATGAACTTGATGAACGTTCCCGCGCCGGCGAAATCCCGAAATCATCCCGGCCTGGATAAGTAGAATGAATACAACCGAAGCGAGCCGGCCATAACGAGGTTCAACAGGAATGGTGTGGCAAGCGTTCCAGCAAGCTGGAAGTCCGATTCCCGCCCGATTAAATTCCCCTAAAAAAGTTCTTGCGTGGGTGATATACGATGCGTTAATATCTCACTATAAAACTATGTCATAGGGAGATCCCCATCATGAACGTACAGCCGCAGTCCGACACCCAGCCCATCCCGCAACCTTCGCCATCACCAGCCGAGCGCAGCTCGCGCGTGCTGCTGGTTGAAGACGACGAGATCTCTGCGCAGTTTCTCAAGGAAAGACTTGAACTTGACGGCTACATCACCGAAGTGGTGCGAGACGGCGAAGGAGCAGAGGCACGGCTCGGCTCCTTCGATTTCAACCTCGTCATCCTGGACCTCACCCTGCCGCGCGGAGACGGCCTCGACGTGCTGGCTCGCTTGCGCGCGCAAGGCGCTTGGCATCCCATTCTGGTGGTGACGGGCCGCACGAAGCTGGAAGACCGCGTTCGCGCGTTGGACTTAGGCGCCGACGACTATTTGGTCAAGCCCTTTGAATACGCTGAGCTTGCGGCCCGGGCGCGGGCGCTCATGCGCAGGCTGCGTCCCACCGAGGAAATCGTAATCCGGTACGACGATCTTGAGCTGAACCGCGTAAATCGCAGAGTGAAGCGCGCGGGCCGGCCGATTGAGCTTACGCAAAAAGAGTATGCGCTGCTGGAATATTTGTTGGTGAACGCCGGGCGTTGCTTGACCCGTTCTGCGATCTCAGAAAACGTTTGGCGGGTTGCGTACAATTCACTTACGAACATTGTTGACGTGTATATCAATTACCTGCGAAATAAAATTGACCGCGGATCTGCAAAAAAGCTGATCTATACTGTCCGCGGCGAAGGATATCAACTTGGCGAGACCGTGCAGGAACCGCAACGGAACAGACCTCGCGTGGCATGACCGGCGCCCACCCTTCCTCTCGCCCCCGCAGTGTTGTTACTTATTGCTGATTGCCGGTTAACACAGCCTGCTCTTCGGCTCACAGAACCCTCCGTCTGCCTCCGTCATAATGTCGAGCGTGTTTAACCCTCGGATTTTGCATCCTCCGATCCCGGACTATCTCCTACTCATTGCGCACACCCATTCGCTTGCGTTCGCGGCTCGCGGCTGTCGAGCCAAAAGTGCAGGCACGTCAATTACCTTAAGCGTTTTGAATAACATGGTTGGAGAAAACGGCTGCCACTTGAAGCGGTCGCGGCGTAGAGCCGTGTAAGATTCAAGGAGTGAAAGTCGCTGCTCCCAACCAGGACTGGGAGCGGGTTCGAAACCCGTCCCGGCCCGGCAGATTCACGTTTTGCGAGTTTCGCAAGGCGGGGTAAGCACCGATGCAAAAAACAGGGCAGCAAACCAAGGCTTTCGTATTGCAGTGGAACGCAGTTACCACTTGTTCCTGACGATTACCACTCTCGACGGCGCGGAGATTTGCAGGGAAGGGGGCAATCCGAATTATCCATCGTGTTTTCAATAGATACAGACAATGGACAGCCTTCTAGGCAATGGAATTCCAATTGCTCGTTTACAGGCTGCAAGCGAATTGAGACCCGACGCGACGGACCGAAGGAATGGATTCGTGGGCGTTGGGATTTGAGTTCATCGTCGTAATTTGGTTTGGGAGGGGTCCTGCTGCGGGCGGGGGAAAGTGGCACTCGCGTAAAAATTGAGGGAGGGGCCAAGGACCACTGTGGATGACCACGGCGTGCCGCTGCCGCCGAGGTTTGGCAAATTCCATCAGGAGAGAGTATGAGGAAACAAATCTTGAAGTTTATTTCAGTGATGGTTGCGCTGGCGTTCGCTGCTGTGGTGGCGACAACGACAGCCCGTGCCAACACGGTGTCTGAGGTTGCGCTCGACGAGAGCACCCAGAACGTGACCATCACATCGACGGGCGCCAGCGGGCCCGCGGACGTTGCGCTGGGGTCGCTGGTAAACGGCGACTACTGGCTCAGTGGTTTCGGGTTGTTGAACGGAAACGGGGCTGATGTTGCCGGAACGTACACCATCGAAACGACCGGTATTGTTGAGGCGTCTGCGTCCGGCACTTCTGGCATCTACACAGTGAACATGAACGGCGCCACGGTGACGTTTACGTTCACGGGACCGGGTGGTCTCTCCATTACGGGAGCGGCGACCCTCACCGAAGTGCAGGATAGCACCCAGACCCCTCAGTTCGACGGCACGTGGATGGATGGCAACACGACGGAACCGTTCCAGTTCTCCCTCAATCAGTTGGGCAGTACCTTCGATTCCATCGCTTTTAACTCCAAGGTGGGAACGTCGGGAAGTGCAACGGTGGCTGCGGGAGCATTCGTCACCCCGGAGCCCGGTTCTCTTGTCTTGTTCGGAATCGGATTGATCGGATTGGGTCTGATCTTCCGGCGACGAGCAAGGGCTGTTGAATAAGAGGCGAGTAAGCCCGGCACACTTGCTGTGTGGCGGCCTTGTTTAACTGATCTCTTGAATCCACATTGGGCTGCATTCACTGCGGAGGGGGCGGTGAGTGCAGCCTTTTTATTTTCTGTGTCGTTCTGATAAGCCTCATCGGCTACAGCGCAAACCGAACCGTGCCCGGAGGCGGCTCGGAAGCCCGATTGAACCCAGAGAAGAGACCGCGATCGACGAGCAGTTGTTGCCGGCGCAATGTAAACCCCTATTGACTCATCTGCACGGATTCCCCGAGATGAATACGTCTAGTATATCGTTTCATTAAAACATATCCACGTTATCCTGTTGGGAGTGCGTCAAAATTCTTCCAGCGATGAACGACCGGTTCAGCATTGATTTCCTCGATGCCTTTCATAATCCGGTCGCGAAGTTCTTCCCAAGATTGCACTCGAATGTGGCGAAGAAACGTGCGGGCCATCTTTCCAAAAAGCGTCTCTACGAT